>NZ_JADEVE010000001.1 GCF_016125955.1 Acetomicrobium sp. S15 = DSM 107314
GGGCATATCCTTAGGGGTCAGCCGTATGGCTCGCAGCACCTCTTCCGAATCCTCGATGTTTATGAAGTTCCTGGCGAACATGCCCAGAAAGCCGACGCTTTCCTGTCTGTGGATCAAAGTGATTACACGGCTCCAACCCGAGCCGCGTTTTGACCCTTTCCGGGCGGAATTCGGCCTCGTTCTTTTCTTCCTTCGGATTTGCCGAAACTTTCTCGCCTCGCGGGTTGCGCTCTAAGTCCGCAGAAGGCTTCGCCTCTTGCGGCGCTAAGAGCTTAACCTTTTGCGCGGGAACCATCCGTCCTTCT
>NZ_JADEVE010000002.1 GCF_016125955.1 Acetomicrobium sp. S15 = DSM 107314
CTCTACGGGAGACGTCCCGACGGATAAGAGGAAGTCATTGAGGCCCGGTGTGGGATATATATACGTCTCAGCGAGCCTCTTGCGCTCTTCGTCCATCCTGCGCCATCGCTCTGTCAAGGTTTGCCACTGGAAATCATCGAAGAGTTCGTCTGCAAGCCTTCGAAGATTGCCGTCGTCGGGGCCTCACAAAACCGCAACCGCCCTGTATACGGCGTCATGACATACTTAAAGAGGGCAGGTTTCAACGTATATCCGGTCAACCCTTCTCT
>NZ_JADEVE010000003.1 GCF_016125955.1 Acetomicrobium sp. S15 = DSM 107314
GTTTTTTGAGTTCTTTTCCGCTTCGTTGCTTTTTCTTTTTTTTTTTTTTTTTCTTTTGTGGTTGTTTGGTTTTTGTTCCTGTTCTTGTTGTTAGCTTTTTCTCTTTTCTTTTTTTTGTTTTTATTTAATTTTTTTTTTGGCTTTTTTTTTCCCTAACTGGGACGCCCATCATATATTACGGCGACGAGTTGGGGATGGGGGATAACTACTTCTTGGGAGACAGAAACGGAGTGCGCACCCCTATGCAGTGGAGCCAGGCTGCAATGCTGGCTGCGTGGTCCTTATTGGTGGTGAGCACTGTCGATAATTTTATACGCCCATACTTCATCTCAGAAGGAAGCAAGGTTCACATGTTAGTCGCC
>NZ_JADEVE010000004.1 GCF_016125955.1 Acetomicrobium sp. S15 = DSM 107314
CACATTGCCTCACTATTGTGCTTCGAAACATGCCATCGTAGGGTTTACGAATGCGCTGGCTAAGGAGCTTGCGCAAACGGGCATCACTGTAAACGCCATCTGTCCAGGTATAGTGCGCTCCCTCATGCCGGGTCGTGATAAAATGCTGTCAAAGACCGCGTCAAATATGATGGCGCATTATATTTCGTCCGCCATTACCCACAAGTCGTGCTTTACGGCAAGTTCTACCTATGTGGCTCTGAGGTTAGGAGCGCTTCCGTGGCCTACGGTCTTCGTGGCCATCTTATCCCTCTCCGTTCTCAGGCTTTTGGGTCACACAAACATCAACGAGG
>NZ_JADEVE010000005.1 GCF_016125955.1 Acetomicrobium sp. S15 = DSM 107314
AATGTGAAGTGCTTTTATCTGGGACCATTGTTTACAAAGGGCTATCTCTTATGGGACGATTTAGGTAACGCGGCCTTTGTGGATCCCGGCGAGGAGAGCGCGGAGGTGTTAAAATTTTTTCAAGAGTGAAGGTTTGAGGAGGGTCTATCATGAGTGATCATTTTAATGCTATCTTGCGAGATCTGCCCTCGATGGACAGTTTGTTCGCTAAGCTTAGGGTTAGCCCTTTCGAAGAAGAGTTGGGAGAGGTTGCCGAAAGACACGGCATACCTTTGGTGGTGGACAACACCTTCGCCTCGCCGGCCCTGTGTCGACCGCTCGAACGGGGTGCCCATATCGTCGTCCACTCCA
>NZ_JADEVE010000006.1 GCF_016125955.1 Acetomicrobium sp. S15 = DSM 107314
GGTTAGCTTAGCTTAGCTTAGCTTAGCTTAGCATAAAGACTTGAAATGGGGGGAAACTGCTAGCTTCGCTCCGTTCAGAGGTAACAACACCTGCCTTCAGAACAGCTAAAGCTCATTATTTAGCATGTTACTGTATGTACTGTTTGATTCATATAAAAACCAGATCTGTGAAAATGACAATTTGCCACTTTATGAGGGGGTTATGTGTGGTCTGGACCAGTAGTACCACACAACCCGCTGTCAAACAGCAAATAGCTGTTTTTACGCTCTGGTTTTGATACGGATTAAACAAACCACATATTCATGTTAAATAATGAGCTTTAAAAGTGCTCATAAGCAGATTTTGTTGAGAGGACAGAGCCAGATGAGCAGTTCCCCCCCGTTTCCAGTCTACATGCTAAGCTAGGCCAAGCGGCTGCTAGCAGCAGCTTCATAAAGATCTTTCCAAAAGATGTTAAACTATTCCTTTAAATTTGTGTATATGTGAAACCTTTGGAGATAAATGTGAAAAATACACGAGGCTGAGCGATAAAACATTTT
>NZ_JADEVE010000007.1 GCF_016125955.1 Acetomicrobium sp. S15 = DSM 107314
TCGTAGCGGGACGTGATGCCTTCGCCCAAAATGGCAATGTAAACGTCGTGCCCTTCTTGGGTTAGTCGAGCGATAGTGCCACCGCAACCAAGGACTTCGTCATCGGGGTGCGCAGCCACAACTAAAATATTCATGAAACAGAAGCAATTAAACCCGATACTCCATGTATCATGTCATTTACCGCTCGCGATAGAACCTTTATCTCGGCAAGCGATGATTTTACTTCAAGTTTAGAAGAAAGATCTCCACTTGCTAATTGTTGCATCTTATCCGACGGCTTTGGAGCCTTCCAAAGTAGGCTCTATGTGTTTGGTGATGTGCGTATCTCTCCCGATTTTGTTCCTCAGCTTTTCCTCCAGATCTTCCGATATATCATGCGATTCAACGATTGAAAAATCGAGTGAGACGAGC
>NZ_JADEVE010000008.1 GCF_016125955.1 Acetomicrobium sp. S15 = DSM 107314
TCAAGCGAAGCCAAGGCATACGTCCTGGAATGACCAGCATGGAACGCGCGATTGCATGAAGGAATTGGAGCTAAGAGAACCTAAGCTTGCGCCGTGCCAACGAAATCATACGCAGGAGTGGTGCTTTTTTCGCCCAAGCGGAGCTCGACCGCCTGCGGAAGTAATGGTTGCCTTTATTGACGAACACAAGACAGATTACGGAGTCGAGCCGATTTGCCGAACACTACAGATCGCTCAGTCGAATACTTGCGAGAGAAAACGCAGTCAAATCGATCCAGCTCCTCACTCGCCTCGCAAAAGGCGTGATGCCATGTTGCGGGAAGAAATTAAAAGGGTATAGGAGGAATTCCTGAGTCTACGGAGCTAGGAAAGTATGGCGGACCTCTCAATCGAGAGGGCATTAAAGTAGCTTAAGGTGCACTGTGGAGCTCCTGATGAAAGACATGGGCCTAAAAGGGATCATTCG
>NZ_JADEVE010000009.1 GCF_016125955.1 Acetomicrobium sp. S15 = DSM 107314
GCTCGTCCATAAAAGGCTCCTCGTAGGAGATCCAATATTGTTCGCGGTCGCCCGTCTCGAAGCCCACGGTAGCCTTGTGTCCTTTTCCCTGCCAGTTTGTGTCTTCATACACAAGACCGCCGCTCCAGCCGCTACAGGCACCTCAGGAGCTTTCATAAAAATATGATGATCATCCTCTTTCGGAACCACGGTCCCACCGCCGGCACCTCGCTGATCCATCCACATTCGCAGATAATCGTGACCAGCTTCATATAAGCTACGTTTACTCGCCGATGCGGTATGCCTGGGACTTGCAGCATCAATATTTGAGAGAAACAGGTATGGATCGCGGAATCAAGGGATGGCTCGTAAGGCGTGAGCTGCACAAGCTCCGCATGT
>NZ_JADEVE010000010.1 GCF_016125955.1 Acetomicrobium sp. S15 = DSM 107314
ACAATCTGAGGTGCCTTATACGCTGATATCCCACCCGATATGCCGAGGAGCACGCGGCGATTACTCTTCCACAGTGCCGCCACTGGGAATGCCGCCTCCTTCGTTCACTGGGCCTGGGGAATAGAGGAGGTTACAAACAGGATCTAGAGCCGACTCGGGAATACCGATATAGCAGACGCAACTTTGGATGTCCTGCGAGATGTTGCAAAATCAGGCGATGTGGCGAACGAGTTCAGCATCAATTACATTAAAGTATGGTTTGATGACAAGGAGTCTGTCGAAATAGATCCGTTCAACTTCATTGCCAGGGTTAACG
>NZ_JADEVE010000011.1 GCF_016125955.1 Acetomicrobium sp. S15 = DSM 107314
CGGTGAGTAGGATGATCGCAAGGTCAGTCGCGCCGACGCCGCTCGCAAAGGCCCCTAAGGCCCCGAGCGTCGTAGAGTGAGAGTCCGTTTCGATTACGATTTTACCAGGGCCGACGAGCCGGTCGAACCGCGCTACCTGAGGTGATAAGAGTACGAGGAAGGAGAGGGAGATCATACCTCCTAAGAACGAAGCCACCGTGGCCCCTCCCAAGGCCTTTCCAGCAAGGCCCTTTTTGGCCATCGCAAAGCCGTCGTTTAATATCTCAAGCGTTCCTCCGCCTAATCTGAGCCCCATCATTTCAGCCTGACGAGTCAGAATGGCGATAATGATCTCATCTTTGCGCCGAAGCATTGAAATGCCTGGGATGCTCATGGAAGTCTCATCCGGCAACGGTGACGATCTATGTGGACGGAATGGCGGCATCGGCTGCTT
>NZ_JADEVE010000012.1 GCF_016125955.1 Acetomicrobium sp. S15 = DSM 107314
GGTGTTGGGGCAACAGAACAGCATGCTATCCAGCCGTTACCGATACACAGGACGCGTTCATTCCAGTAAAACGGATGTTCTTTTGGAAGGGCAACCAGTTGGTATTGACATACTGGCAGAAGGTCGATGCTCCGACTAATATCAGGATAATCCAAACCATTGTGGATAGCGATAACATCAATCTCATTTGACTTGCAGAGAGGGGAATCCTCGTTGGGTAGAAGAACCGTGTGGAATTCAGGTATCCTTGGGGTTAATGCTTGCCATAGAGGCCCTCGGGATGGTGGCCACAGAGCTCTTTTTGGCCATCCTTTCCGTCGTCATCATTGTTTTCTTAAGAGACAACCGCC
>NZ_JADEVE010000013.1 GCF_016125955.1 Acetomicrobium sp. S15 = DSM 107314
AGGTGACGAACCTGTTGCCTTTGGCGTTTAAACCCACCAATATACGCCCTCCCTCCGGGAGCCTGAAGGTCAGATGCGGCGGGGTGCTCTCGACCCTACGCCCGCGTTCCTTTTTGGCAACTTCCTCTAAAAACTGAATACGCTTGGGAAAAGAAGCTGCTCTGCCGGGATTTGCTCTTCTCACAAATAGAAAAATACCGTTAGCGCTAGCATATCAGCTGAGCCGCCTGGGAACTCGAATGAAGGGTAAGCGGTTCCCCCTTGTTCGTGGAGATGACGACGGCATCGTCATCGGGCACAATACCTATCAAAGCCACGGCGAGGATCTCAACTACATCG
>NZ_JADEVE010000014.1 GCF_016125955.1 Acetomicrobium sp. S15 = DSM 107314
GATGGTGGCCACTATCGGCAATGTATGAAGTGGGGCAATAGGTAAAATGGATAGGGAAATCAGACGTTTTCGCTGCGCAAATTGTGGGAAGGAGTTCGCAACAGAAGGTGAATCGATCAAGTGTCCCCACTGCCGTGGCAGCGGATACGATTAAAATAGGAGCTATCTATCCGTTCACCGGTCCTATGGCTGGCACAGCGAAGATGTGCAGAGACGGAACATTGATGGCGGTTGATATCATCAACAACAAATATGGATTCGATTTCTTG
>NZ_JADEVE010000015.1 GCF_016125955.1 Acetomicrobium sp. S15 = DSM 107314
GAAAATAATAGCTTTGATAACAGTCTTCAGGGTATGACTGCAAGTAGAAGATTTATAACCTCGTTTCATTACGGTTTTGGCCAAGGCATCTTGAAAGGGTTAACTTTAACAAAGGCTCTTGCGCAGCCACTCTCAGAAACGCTTTGGCGAGGTCGTGCTGCGGGTGGCTTGAAAGCCCCGGGTATAAAACCCACTCCACCCCTCCGTGCGACTCCAAAAATTGCGCCACGTCCATGGCGTTCTTGCTGTGACGCTCCATGCGGAGCGAG
>NZ_JADEVE010000016.1 GCF_016125955.1 Acetomicrobium sp. S15 = DSM 107314
CAGATATTGAACCTGCTTAAAGGGCTTCAGCAGTCGCGAGGGCTTTCATATCTCTTCATTTCCCACAACTTGGCCGTCGTGAGGCACATGAGCCACGAGGTAGCTGTGATGTATCTGGTTAAAGAAAGGAAGGCCTTGTCCTTTACAGCTGGCGAGCCTTCTGTAGACCTATTCCCGCTGGATGGATTAAAAGAGGCGTTTGCGCGGGCGTTCGAGGAGCCTGCCATAGGCATTCCGTACCTCCTCTTCGTCGCTGAGGCGAAGGGCAACGACGCCGGCCTCGGTCTTGTGCAAGATCTGGGGGGAAATGACCTTTAAAGCCACG
>NZ_JADEVE010000017.1 GCF_016125955.1 Acetomicrobium sp. S15 = DSM 107314
CAGCATCGTGTAGCGCATCTACGCCCCGAATGCGTATTATGCCCGTGCCTTCACCGCTTATATCGGCTCCCATCTCCCTCAAGGCTTGGGCCAAGTTGGCAATTTCCGGCTCTCGAGCGGCGTTTTCTATGAGCGTTTCCACTGACACGATTACCTATGTGCCTCTTGATGGTACGGTTGGCCTCATATCCGACGGGGCTGGCACGGGAATGCTCACGCTCGACCTCATAAGCGATGCCGGGGCAAGGGCTGCGTGCTTCTGCGAGATGGGGCCGATCGTCGTAGTTTATCCTGAAGGGGCGTTTTACTGCGGCGTGACTCCCAAGGATGTGCCTGAGATAGTGGAAGAGCATCTCTATAAAGGGCGTCTGGTCAAAAGGCTCCTCTATACCATG
>NZ_JADEVE010000018.1 GCF_016125955.1 Acetomicrobium sp. S15 = DSM 107314
GTGGTTACGTCCCATGCTTCCTGTAAAACAAGTTTTTATCCCAAAGGCTTATTTCAACATTTTGTTTTATATGCTGCGCAAATACCGGGCGTAGCTGTCATTTGGCTGAACGCGCGGTGGCCCGTCCCATACGCAGGGCACGGCGCGGGTTGAAGGACCCGAAGCGACCGGTGGGGAGCTTCCTGTTCCTCGGGCCGACTGGTGTCGGCAAAACGGAGATGGCGATAGAAGTCGGAGCCGATGCCTTGGGCTTCATTTTGGCCGAGAGCAAGCGGCGCGTGACGCTGGACCAAATTCGAGAGCTCGCACGCGATATCCCCCCTTTTGTGCTGACCGTGGCTGTTGTGGCGGATCCCCAAGAGGAGGAGCTCAAAGC
>NZ_JADEVE010000019.1 GCF_016125955.1 Acetomicrobium sp. S15 = DSM 107314
TTGCCTAACGACAAAAACAAGGGAGCAATTCTGCGAATGCCTTTCAAGGACAGGTAGGAAATGTCCCTGAATCCGAAACGTCCATAACAGGCGGGATCTCCTACTAACACACTGCCGTACAAGTGGCTTCCATGATCGAGGCCGGATACGACGTCGTGGTCACCCATGGCAATGGCCCGCAGGTGGGGGCGATAGTCATCCAGAATGAATTAGGGCGCTCTCAAGTGCCCGCCATGCCTCTGGATGTCTGCGGCGCCCAGAGTCAAGGGATGATAGGATACTTCCTGTGTCAGAGCCTGATAAACTCCTTGACCCATGCAGGTTTAGGGGACCG
>NZ_JADEVE010000020.1 GCF_016125955.1 Acetomicrobium sp. S15 = DSM 107314
ATGGCATTGACAGTAGCCTGGGTGGGTAGCAAATAGATTAAACGCTCAGCGTCGTTTGCCCATAGCAAAAGTGCTTCGGTTTTACCTGTACCTGTGGGGGCTCGAAGTTGAATATTATCATTATAGCTATCTTCTGCCGTCCATTTCCTCTGTTTCATAGCTGCATCCTCCTATTGTGCTCCCATGAGAGAGTTCTTCATCCTCCCTTTTGGGATATTATCCTCTACACTTTGAGGGTGTCCATGCCCTCAGGGGGTCAGTATGCCTTTTCCATCTCTACAACAGTTCTGACCTTCCCTGCAGAGAAGAAAGCGAAAACATCCTTGACTAACTCTTCCAGAATCTGTGCTAAAATAACCCTATTCATGAGGGACCCCTCCTTTTTGGTGTTTTGCCGAAGAAATTCTACCAAGGGAGGGGCCCTTCTTTTTGTCCTACCATTTTTCCTACAAATATTTTACGCCGTCCGTGAAAATGCTTCGAAGGAGCAATTCAACGAAGTCGTTGACAAATATTTTTCCAAAAGTATAGTGATGGCGTTGCTTAAATATTACTTAACTGAGGAGTCATGCATAATTACTTGTGAGGGAGTGATATAGGTGAATGAAGGATTGCCATCGGCAGTTAAGAAGGATGACGTCTCTAAGCTCTACGCAGCCGTTTTGGCGGACGTGATGGACCGTATGGATATCTGGGACCACACTATGCGATATGACATACGGCCCTTAGACCCAAAGATGAAGGTTTTCGGCCCTGCACGCACGGTATTAGCTGTCGAAGTCTACAGGGTTCCGGAGGAACTGTATAAACTGGAAATCCAAGCCGTGGATTCTCTTAAGCCGGGCGATGTGATGGTAGTTACCCAAAACGGCGCTACATGCTGCAGCTTCTGGGGAGAATTATTGTCCAACGCGGCTGTGGGACGCGGTGCAAATGGCATAGTCATAGACGGACTTACCCGCGATGTCCAAGGCATTCTCGAATCGGGTTTTCCCGTCTTTTGCCGAGGCACCTCGCCTGCCGACTCCCGCGGCCGTTTAGACGTCATAGACGTGGATGTTCCGATAAAATGTGGCGATGTGATGGTTAACTCTGGAGATTACATTTTTGGAGATGCAGACGGTGTAGTGGTTATACCCAAATATGCGTTGGAAGAAGTGTTACGTAAGGCGATCGAAAAGGTTGAGCAAGAATCCACTATGCGAGAAGAATTGCGCGCAGGGATAAGTGTAGCTGAAGCATTCCGTAGGCACGGGATCTTATGACCAAAGCTATTTTTGCCAATTTTCATCCGAATTTTCATAATTTAAGGCGTATCCAAGAAAGGTAATCGCTTTGATGTTCTATGCAAAGTCTAACCCTCAACCTTAAGTGAGATCAACACAATCTCTCGGGCGAATTTCAAGACATACGACAAAAGCTTTTGCAAGGCTTGCCGACAACTAGATAAGCTGACTGCGCCAAAAGGGCACAATTTTAATACCTGGCGGGGTAATATGGACATCGTAGGCAGTTTTCTGCTATCATTATAAACATCGTAAACCTTGGCATCCAAAAAAAGGGGGGGAGGCAATGCCGGTCATAAGCGTTTCTGGGCCGAAGCTGAGCGCCGAGCAAAAAAAGGAGCTCATAAGCGAGTTCACTGGAGTGGCAAGTCGTGTGATGGGTATTCCTAAGGAGAGTTTCGTGGTGCTCATTCAAGAAAACCCTCCGGAGAATGTGGGGGTTGGCGGTATTCCGCTGGCAGAAAGACACAAGCCTTCGGGTTGTTAAAATTTAAGAAAAGAGGTGAGAGTAAATGGCAGAAAGCCCGAGAGAAATTTTGAGAGAATTGAGCGCCGGTACCAGAGAGGTAAGTGAGCTCTACGGCGAACAACTCCAGGCTTTTGCTAAATTCGGCGAAGGCATATACAAGCCGATGAAGCTCGACACGAAGACCAAGGAGCTAATAAGCGTGGCTTTGGCTACCTATGTGAGGTGTAAATACTGCATCGTGAGCCACGTATATAAAGCCATCAAGGCGGGGGCTACCCCCGAAGAGATCATCGAGGCTGCTCTGGTCGCCGTAAACCTCGGCGGCGGGCCGGCATATACCTATGCGGTCACGCTCGTTAAGGATGCGGCGAAGGAGTTTGCTTCAAAAGAAGAATAAGCAGTAGGGCTGGGCCTCCCCGGCCCTACTGCGAAAGATTTGTGCCGTGCGGTCTAAGATCTAAAGGCTGTACTTTTCTCTGTAGCCTCCCAGAGACCGGCTATATACATGGCGCCAAGCGCCCTGTCGTAAAGCCCATAACCTGGTTTCCCCTCCTCACCCCAAATCATGCGGCCATGATCCGGGCGAAGTGGACCGCTGAAACCCACATCATGATAGGCCTTTACGATTTCGTAAATGTCAAGGCTACCAGCACATGAGGGGTGAGCGGTCTCGCAGAAGCGTTTCTCTCCTGTAATTTTCACGTTCCTAACGTGAGCGAAATGTATTCTGCCAAGAGCGCCGAAGCGCCTCACCATGGCAGGAATATCGTTTTTGGGATCCACTCCGAGCGAGCCGGAGCACAGCGCTATGCCGTTGGAGGGGCTATCGACGAGCTTTACAAGGCGCTCAAGCGCTGCCTCATCCCTTATGATGCGAGGAAGGCCAAAGATAGACCATGGAGGATCGTCTGGGTGAATGGCCATTTTGACCCCCACCTCCTCGGCAACCGGAACGACCCTTTCCAAAAAGTATTTGAGGTTAGCCCACAGATCCTCCTCACTTATTCCCCTATAAGCATCCAAAAGATACCTCAACTCGCTGGCGCTATATGCAGCGCCCCATCCAGGGAGGCCCTGCGCACCTGAGGAGAGGTCCACCTTGGCAAGCTCGTCGTGATCATAGCTCAGCGCGTAAGAACCGTCTTCGAGTTTAAGTGAAAGGTTGGTCCGCATCCAATCGAAGACTGGCATGAAGTTGTAACATACGACGGGCACACCGCTTTTGCCTACGCTCCTCACGCTTTCGCAAAAGGCGTTTATATATCGATCGCGACTGGGAGAGCCGAGTTTTATCTCTTCTGCCACAGGAATGCTTTCAATGGCGACCAAAGAAAATCCCTTTTCCTCCACTTCTTTTTTAAGAGCCTGGACCTTATCAAATGGCCAAGGTTCGCCCGGAGGCAGATCGTAGATGGCGCTGACGATCCCTTTCACAACGGGAATCTGACGGATTTTGTCGAGAGACACTGGGTCATTCGTTCCATACCATCGAAAAGAAAGATTCACGGCATTCTCCTCCCTCTTTTTCTACCGCATTTCTTATATTATATATTGTAACAAAAGTGTGATGTAATTTTGGAGTTATTGCTGCTAAACTTACACAAAACGCCCATTAACGAAGGAAGGTGCCCTTAGGTGTTCATAAGTCCTACCCATGGCGCATTGAGCTTCGAAGACGCAATCGAACGCGTCAGCGCATTTTTAACAGAAGAAGGTAGCTACAGGCTCATTGTAGGAACCGACTCGCAAAGCTACAGAAATGGAGTCCTTTTCGTTTCGGCCATCGTAATCCACAGGATCGGACGCGGCGGCATCTATTTCTATAGGAGGCTGTTCAACGACAGGCTCTATAGTTTTAAGGAGAGGATCTTCACTGAGACCTCTTTGAGCTTGTCGTTAGCCGGCGAGCTGCTTTGTGCACTGGCCGAAGATCCAGAACGATCCGAATATTACAGGAGAATACTCGAAATCCACTTGGATGTGGGAGAGCAAGGAGAGACGAGAGAAATAATCAATGCTGTAGTGGGCATGGTAAAGGGAAGTGGCTTCACGGCTCAGGTAAAACCTGAAGCTTTTGGTGCCTGCAGCGTGGCCGACAAGCACTCGAAAGTGACGCGGCATCACGCTGCGTGAACCTATGCCTATATATCGAGGTTTTGCACTTCCATAGCGTGGGTCTCTATGAACTCTCGCCGTGGTTCGACTTTATCGCCCATCAAGATATTAAAATAATCGTCAGCCACCACGGCATCTTCAATCTCTACCCTCTTCAGAATGCGATTTGCTGGATCCATGGTAGTCTCCCACAGTTGTTGCGGGTTCATTTCGCCGAGGCCTTTATAGCGCTGAACGGAATATTTACGGCCATCCAAACTGGAGGTCAACTCTTTCAGCTCGCCAGTGCTATAGCAGTAATGAACGCGATCCCCAACCTGTAATCGGAATAGGGGCGGTTGCGCTATGTAGAGATATCCTCCCTCAATTATCTCTCGCATGTAGCGATAAAAGAAGGTCAGCAATAGCGTCCTTATGTGGGCGCCGTCGACATCGGCATCCGTCATTATGACTATACGATGATATCTGAGCTTTTTAACATCGAAATCCTCACCTACTCCACAGCCCAACGCTTGGATCAAAGTGCGAATCTCGTTGTTGGATAGAACCTTGTCGAGACGAGCCTTCTCTACGTTGAGGATTTTGCCGCGAAGCGGAAGGATGGCCTGAAAATGTCTGTCGCGCCCTTGTTTTGCACTGCCGCCGGCCGAATCGCCTTCTACTATATAAAGTTCGCTCTGCCCTGGGTCACGGCTTGAGCAGTCGGCCAACTTGCCGGGCAGATCTGCACTCGAAAGCGCCGACTTACGGCGCACTAACTCTCTGGCCTTCCTGGCGGCTTCACGAGCCTGACGCGCCTTCAGCGCCTTCTCTATTATCGGGCCCAGGGCTTGGGGGTTATCCTCAAAATGGGCGATCAGCCCCTCGTAGACTATGGAATCTAAAATGCCCTTGACCTCGCTATTGCCAAGTCTGGTCTTGGTCTGCCCTTCAAATTGAGGGTTTTGAAGCTTCACGGATATAACCGCTGTCAACCCTTCTTTCAAGTCTTCGCCAGAGAGGTTCGCTTCCTTGTCGCGCAGGAGCTTCTGTCGCCGCGCCATTTCGTTTACAGCCCTTGTGAGGGCAGATCTGAAACCCGAGACGTGCATGCCACCTTCTATAGTATGGATAAGGTTGGCGAAGGCAAAGATGCGCTCGATATAGCTATCGTTATACTGAAACGCTACTTCCACTTGCACGCCTTCTCGTTCGCCTTTGACCAAAAACGGCTGGGGCGTGAGCTTTACCTTGTCGCGGTTCAGATATTCCACAAAGGCAGAGATGCCGCCATCGTAGCAGAAAGTGACTTCTCTGCCGTCTTTTTGATCTCGTAGGGATATCGAAAGGCCGGGTAGTAAAAAAGCAAGCTCTTTGAAACGGTTGCTGAGCACGTCCCAGGATAATGCCTTTTCTCTAAAAATCTCCCCATCGGGCATAAAATGAACTTTTGTGCCTCTCTTTTGCGACTCGCCGATTAACGTCAACTCGGTTGCGGGGACGCCCCTGTGGAACTCCTGTCTCCACTCCCTGCCATCTCGCCATATATTGACGACCAACCATTCGGACAGGGCGTTAACCACGGATACCCCCACGCCGTGAAGGCCGCCTGAAACTCGGTAAGCCTTATTGTTGAACTTGCCACCAGCGTGCAAGGTAGTTAAAACGGTCTCAGCTGCCGGCCTGCCAGTCTGAGGATGGATATCGACCGGTATGCCGCGACCGTTATCTTCCACAGACACACTGCCGTCGGAATGAAGCACCACGATAATCTGGTCACAGAAGCCGGCCAACACCTCATCTACGGCGTTATCGACAACCTCATAGATCAAGTGATGAAGACCTCTTGGGCTCGTGTCGCCAATATACATGCTCGGCCTCAGGCGCACTGCCTCTAAACCTTCCAATACTTGAATGTCCTCTGCGGTGTATTGTGAGACCGGTGCAGTCATGCTTTCTTTCCTCCTCACAAAACCTCGTACCTTCACGAAAAAATCATTGCCGCTTGACCAGCGTCAGCGGCGCAACCTCCAAAACCAAAGCACTCTCGCTCCGCAGGCAGATCAACACCTCATATTAGTAGCAAATAAGGGTTTTTATCTTCGAGCGACAAAAACACAGAAATTGCTCCTGCGGAAGGCGGGCATACCTATATGCGCACTTGTATTATACCACAGAACTTCACATCTTTAGATGTAGGTTATCAATGCTGGCCTTGAATCCTGGCCGCAGCGAAGGCAACATCTATAATATGTTGTGCCTCTTCCAATATCTTGGCCAAATGCTCTTCACCTCTAAGGCTTTCCGCATATATCTTATAAACATCCTCTGTGCCAGAAGGCCTTGCAGCGAACCAACCCCCTTCGGTGACCACCTTTATTCCGCCTATAGGGGCACCGTTGCCAGGGGCATGGGCGAGGATGGCGGTGACGCGTTCGCCAGCTAACGTATCGGTCTGCACATCATCGGGAGAAAGGCGCCCCAGGACAGCCTTCTGTTCTGGCGTGGCCGGGACGTCTATCCTGGCAAAATAAGTCCTGCCGAAGCGCCTTTCAAGTTCTTCGTAATGCTCTGCTGGGTCTTTCCCCGTAACGGCCGTGATCTCGGCAGCCAGAAGCCCCATAATGATCCCGTCTTTATCTGTGGTCCAAACTGTGCCATCCCTGCGCAAGAAAGAAGCTCCAGCGCTTTCCTCCCCCGCAAATCCCAGCGAACCCGACAGCAGTCCGTCGACAAACCACTTAAACCCGACCGGCACCTCCACCACTTTCCTGCCCAGACCACCAGCGACGCGATCGATCATGGAGCTCGAGACAATCGTTTTGCCTACAGATACGCCCTCTTCCCAGGCCGGACGATGTTGAAAGAGATACCAGACTGCTACGGATAGATAATGATTTGAGTTCATGAGGCCACTTTTAGTAACTATGCCGTGACGATCGACGTCCGGATCGTTGCCAAAGGCAACGCTAAAATCCTCCTTCAAGCCGATCAGGCGAGCCATAGCGTATGGCGATGAACAGTCCATACGGATCTTGCCATCGTGATCTACCGTCATAAAAGAAAAGGTTGGGTCAACTCTCCGATCCACCACGTGCAGGTTCAAACCGTATCTTTCGGCTATGAAACCCCAATAATCTACGGCCGCTCCGCCCATGGGATCTACGCCCATTTTTATGCCCGATGCGGCTATGGCCTCCATGTCGACAGCGTCGTTCAAATCATCGACATAAGGCTTAATGTAATCCCTTCGGTGAACTACCCCAGATGCCATGGCCTTCTCAAAGGGGATGAACTTTACTCCCTTCAATCCACTCTTCAGCAAGGCGTTGGCGCGATCCTGAATCACCTTCGTCGTTTCCGGATCAGCCGGCCCACCTTGAGGAGGGTTGTATTTGAAGCCACCGTCTTCAGGAGGATTGTGAGACGGGGTTATGACGACACCGTCAGCCAAGCCGGAATTCTTCTTGAGATTAAGATTATAGGTCAGTATGGCGTGAGATATGACAGGAGTCGGCGTATAGCCAAAACCATCCTGAATGACCACATCCGCCCCGTTTGCGGCAAACACAGACACAGCTGTCATCAGAGCGGGCTCAGAGAGCGCGTGCGTATCCATACCTACAAAAATCGGCCCTGTGATGCCGCGAGAAGCCCTGTATTCGCATATGGCCTGACATATGGCCAATATATGATCCTCATTAAAGCTCTTCTTCAAAGAAGAACCGCGATGTCCCGACGTGCCGAAGGCGATCCTTTGAAGCGGATCGCTCGCATCGGGTTTTAAGGCATAAAAGCTTGCTACCAAGCGCGGCACGTTTATCAGCAGTTCAAGCGGCGCCGAATGACCGGCCAATTCATGAATTTTCACTCTTAATCCCTCCCGTTTCAACCTTTGTTCTATTATACTGAATCGTGCGCTTCCAAACCTCTAAAAAGCGGAGTGATTAAAAATTGCAAACCCTGATAGAGTGGCTCGTGTCGACGATAGGAAGGCTGGGGTATCCCGGCATCGCAGCCCTCATGTTTTTGGAGTCCTCGTTCTTCCCATTCCCGAGCGAGGTAGTGATGCCACCCGCAGGATATTTGGCAGCCCAAGGAAGGATGAATATCTGGGTTGCGGTCGCGATGGGAACGCTCGGAAGCCTCCTGGGTGCCCTTTTCAACTACTGGGTAGCGGCACACTTCGGGAGGCCCTTTCTCGAGCGATACGGCAAGTATCTCTTCATCAGCGAGGAGACGCTGAAAAAAGCAGAGCAATTCTTCCTCAACCACGGCCATATAAGCACATTTATCGGCAGGCTCCTCCCCGGGATCAGGCAATACATATCGCTTCCCGCCGGCCTGGCGAGGATGAAAGTACCGACCTTTTGCGCCTTCACTGCCCTCGGCGCTGGCATATGGAGCGCGATATTAGCTTGGGTGGGATATTGGGTAGGGTATAACCAGGAGCTGGTCGCGCAATACTTACACTCCATAACTGTTACCGTCATCGCCGCATGCGCCATCATAATAGCGCTTTACCTACACCACCTACGCAAGAAGAAAGATCGCGCTAAATGAGGAGGCCTTGCGAGATGCCCTTCAAGCCCGCCTATTTAAAGCTTGGAATTGAGGAAATAAAGAATCGAGCGCGCAAAGCCTTAGAGCTGCTTTCGCCATGCCGACTGTGCCCCAGGCGGTGCGGGGCAAAACGTTTGGAGGGGGAAACGGGCTTTTGTGGCATCGGAAGGCTCGCGAGGGTGGCGAGTTACGGACCGCATCATGGCGAAGAGCGTCCTTTAAGCGGGCGGTGCGGCTCAGGGACGATATTCTTCGGCGGATGCAATTTGCGTTGTTCTTTTTGCCAGAACCACGATATAAGCCAGCGTCCAGCTGGAAGAGAAGTCGATGCAGAAGATCTTGCATCCATAATGCTCGCTCTGCAATCAATGGGATGTCACAACATAAACCTGGTCACACCGACCCACGTGGTCCCACAGATACTGGAAGCCCTTGCCTTGGTAGCGCAAAGAGAGTTATCCCTCCCGTTGGTATATAACAGCGGCGGTTATGACTCTATAGAGGAGCTCGAACTGCTCGACGGCATTGTGGACATCTACATGCCCGACATGAAGTACGCTGCCCGAGAGGTGGCAAGGGCTCTCTCTGGCGCAGAAGACTACCCAGAGGTGAATAGAGCCGCCGTTAAAGAAATGCACAGGCAGGTGGGAGACTTAGAGCTCGATGAGAAGGGGCTGGCAAGGAGAGGGCTTTTGGTAAGGCATTTAATTTTACCAAATAATCTCGCCGGAACTGAAGAGATAGCCGGATTCTTGGCAAAAGAGGTTTCGCCTCGCACATTTTTAAATGTAATGGACCAGTATTACCCAACCTACAAGGCCTTCGACCACCCCGAAATTGCCCGTCGCATCACAATCGTCGAATTTGAGGCAGCTGTAAAAGCAGCCCTCGACGCCGGGCTTACGCGCCTTTACGGGACACATCAGCGTTAAGTTCGGGCACAAACCTCACAAAACGCTCCCACAATAAAAACACAACCACCGAACACGCCAAGATCGCCAAAGCGAGCAACCGCAGCGCCCACTCTTCTCCCACAAGCGATGCTAAATACCCGACCAAGAGGGGAGATAGGAACCATCCGGCATCCATGAAAAACCAGCCCAAGGCCGTCCCTTTGGGGCGCAAGCGCGGAGGGGTGAGATCTGAGATCAAAGCGAGATGAACGGGAAAACCGAAACCCAACCCTAGCCCGAAAAGGCTTCCCAAAACCAAGAGTTCCAAGTCGCTATCAGCCTCTATGGCCGCCAAAATCACTATAGCCATCAATATGGTCACAGGAGCCGCCATCCTCCTGCGATCCCATCTGTCGAGAATCCTCCCTCCTAAACCCCTGAGGACCAGACAGACGAGGGCATTGGCCCAAAGGAAGGCAGCCGGGTTCAACCCTTTTTCGGAGAAGAAACCGCTCAGGGAGAGGAAAAAGGCGTTGGCCAGGGCGAAAAGCAGTGTAGATACGACCAACAGGTGTACGCCCTTAAGACAAAACAGCTCTCTCCAGCTCCCCCATTCTATCTTAGGCACGTCTACGCCCTCCGACGGCATTTTGAGCAGTAGTCCCAAAACTATGCAGCAGAGCGCTGCGACTGGGGAAATAAAAAAGTATAGCTCCACAAAACCCTTTCGGAGAAACCATCCACCTAAAGGGCTCAACGTGGCCAAAGGGAGTATGGTCAACACCGTTATCCAGCCAAATCGCGACCCCCTGACGCTCTCGGAAAATATGAAAGATTGGTGCGTCGTAAGCCCCACCAAGTAGATCCCGTAGCCGACCCCGCCTATAACCCTGTAAAAGATCATGTAAGGGACAGAGGGGAGCGAAAAAAAGACGCCCAAAGCCCCAAAGAGCGATATGATCCCTGCAACGAGAAGCGTCTTGCGCAATCCAAAACGCTCAAGCACCCAACCGCCAAAGGGACGTATAAAGGTGGTACCTATGTAAAAAGAAGCCAAAACCCAGCCGGAAACGCGCAGCGAAAGACCGACGCTGCTCAAGTAGACAGAGAGCAAAAAGAATATATTAGAATACGCATAAATAAAATAAGTGGCCCACAGGGAGATGGAAAATTGGCTGCTCATGTCTTCGCTTTAACTAAATCGACGCAGCGCTCGCTTAAGGCCATCGAGAGGGAGAGCGTTAACTACGTCCTTAGCTTCGAGCCATCCTCGCCGAGCCTGGTTTATGCCGTAGCGCATGAAACTCAGGTCTCCGATTGCGTGAGCATCGGTTGAGATGGCCACCCGGACACCCGCTTCTTTGGCGAGCCTGCACGCCTCATCCGTGAGGTCTAATCTGTCGGGGTGAGCGTTGAGCTCCAAGATGCAGCCGCGCTCCTTGGCGGCTTCAACTAGGCGCTCCATGTCGACATCGTAGCCGTCGCGCTCACCTATTAGCCTGCCCGTAGGGTGAGCCAGTATAGTGAAATTTGGGTTGTCCATGGCTTTAATGATGCGTTCTGTCTGCTTCTCCCTGGAAAGATTAAATTTATGATGCACTGCCCCGATGACGAAGTCCAGGTCCTTCAAGACATCGTCCGACAGGTCAAGGTAGCCGTCCTCCATAATATCTACTTCTATGGACTTCAAGACCACGAAACCATCGAGACGCTCGTTCAAGCTATCTATTTCCTTCATCTGCTCCCGCAACCGCCTCTCGTCAAGACCTCGAGTGACGGTCAGGTGTTTTGAATGGTCGCTTATCGCAATGTACCGATAGCCGCGCTCCTTGGCGGCCAAAGCCATTTCCTCGACGGTGTGATAACCATCCGTGGCCTTTGTGTGCGTGTGAAGGTCGCCCTTGATCGAGCCGATCGTTACAAGTTTGGGCAATTTACCAGCTTTAGCAGCCTCTATCTCCCCACGATCCTCTCTCAGCTCCGGTTCTATATATGGAAGGCCAACGCTTTCGAAGACATCTTCCTCTTTCCTTCCGGATATGCGCGCCTCACCTTTAAAGACACCGTACTCGTTGATCTTGAGCCCCCTTTCCACGCCAAGTTTGCGGATGGCTATATTGTGCGCCTGAGAACCCGTAAAATAATGCAACGCCGCGCCATAACACTCATCAGGCACGACGCGGAGGTCTACCTGAAGGCCATCGCGCAACCTGACCGAGCACCTTGTCTCCCCTTGAGACAATATCTCTCCTACGCTCTCATAGCTAAGAAAGCGCTCCCTAACCGGCGAAGCTGCATTGCAAGTTACTAGTATATCCAAGTCGCCTACCGTCTCTTTCTTGCGCCGATAGCTTCCGGCCACCATAGCCTCACGCACGCCATCAGTCTCTTTTAAATATTGAAGCAATGGCTCGGCCACTTTCTCTACGACTGCAAGCTTGTATCGTTTGCCTACCTGCTGAATTTTGCCTATTTCCTCGAGGATCTTCTTGCTCTTCTTCTCGCCGAAGCCCGGAATGCACGCCAACTTGCCGGACTCGGCAGCGTTTTTGAGATCTTCGATAGTTTTTACGTTCAGGCTCTTGTAGACTGCTTGAACTCCTTTGGGCCCGAGGCCAGGGATCCTTAAAAGTTCGACCAAGCTCGGAGGGACGCGAGATTCCACCTCTTTGAGCTTAGAGAGAGTTCCGGTTTCGACGATCTCCTGGATCTTTTTGGCTATCTCCTTGCCGATGCCTGGAAGCTGGGTGAGTTCTTCACCCCTCTCTATCATATCTGCCACGCGCTTAGAAAGGCTCGATATGGTGCGAGAGGCGTTCCTATAGGCTCTGACCTTGAACGGATTTTCGCCATCTATCTCCAACAGATCGGCCAGCCTTTCGAACATATCGGCTATATCTTGATTGCTCACGGACATTTCTATCTATCCCTTCGGGGCTATCATATCTTCCGGCCGCACCAGCCTATCGAATTCCTCCTCAGAGAGATAACCGAGCTTCAACGCTGCTTCTTTAAGGGTGAGCCCTTCAGCGTGGGCGAGCTTCGCTATCTCTGCCGCTCTGTCGTAGCCGATGTGCGGCGTCAAGGCTGTTGCGAGCATAAGGGACTCGCTCACATATTTAGCGATGCGCTCGCGATTTGCCTTTATCCCCACTGCACAATGTTCGTTAAATGAATTCACCGCGTCGGTCAACAATCTTACAGATTGAAGGAAGTTGTATATTATAAGTGGCATGTAAACGTTGAGCTCCAAGATCCCCTGACTCGCAGCAAGTCCAATTGTCCCGTCGTTTCCCATGACCTGGACGGCAACCATAGAAAGCGCCTCACACTGAGTGGGATTGACCTTGCCGGGCATGATGGAGCTTCCAGGCTCATTAGCAGGGATAATAATTTCACCTAAACCGCAGCGAGGGCCGCTCGACAAAAGCCTGACATCGTTTGCGATCTTCAAAAGATCCGCAGCTAAAGCCTTTAGGGCACCATGGACGAAGGCAAGATCGTCCTTGCTGGTCAAAGCATGAAATTTGTTTAGGGATGATCGAAATTGCCTCCCTGTCAGGGCGGAGAGCTCTTCGGCCACCAGCCTGCCGAAATCGGGATGTGCGTTCAGGCCGGTGCCAACAGCGGTGCCGCCTATGGCCAAATCCCTCAAGTATTCCACGCTGGACGCGATCATCGACTTTGAACGCTCGAGCATGCCGACCCAGCCGGATATCTCTTGCCCCAGGGTGAGCGGCGTGGCATCTTGAAGATGGGTGCGCCCGATTTTTATAATGCCTTCGTATTCCTTCGCCTTCGATGCAAATGTCACTCTTAGTGCCTCCAAGGCAGGAAGTAGCTCGTCTTCTATGGTGATTAGTGCAGCAATATGCATAGCGGAAGGAAATACATCGTTTGAGCTTTGAGACATATTCACGTGGTCGTTGGGATGGATCTTAGGGATGCCGCTTTTTTCGAGGATCTGGTTGGCTCTGTGGGCTATAACTTCGTTCACGTTCATGTTCGTCTGCGTGCCGCTTCCCGTCTGCCATACGACGAGCGGGAACTGGTTGTCCCACTTGCCAGCCAGGATCTCGTCGGATGCCTGAATTATGGCAAGAGCTTGTTCGCGATGGAGCTTGCCGAGTCTCTCATTTACGATAGCAGCGGCCCTTTTTATCATAACCAAGGCCTTTATCGCTTCGTTGGGCATGCGTTCCCAGCCAATTTTAAAATTTTCGAGGCTCCTTTGTGTTTGCGCTCCCCAAAGACAATTAGCTGGAACTTTTACTTCGCCCAGGGAATCTCGTTCGATTCTATATTCCACAACCGCTCACCTCGCAAAGCTATTTGCCTGAACTTCGGTTTACCAACCACACGCCGAACAGGATCATGGCTCCTCCTGTCAGGACGACGAACGTTACCGGTTCTCCCAAAACGAGCGCCGCTACGACGAGAGCCACCAACGGTTCCAAGTACATGAACGCCCCTACCCGCGATGCCTCCATGACCTCAAGGGCATCATACCAGAATACGTAGGCCAAGCCCGAACAGAAAATGCCCAAAAAGAATAGCCCAGCCCATCCTGAAAGATTAAGGTCAATAAAGTCGACAAATCCAGGACCCAATAGGGAAAACGGCACATTCAAGAAAAGCCACCCTATGCCCATAACATAAAACATCATCAAGGCAGCCGGGCAACGCCGCAACACCACTCTCGATATGACAGAAAAAACAGCCCAGTTCACAGCGCTGACCACCATGAGGAAATCACCAACTGTGCCAAAACGGCCAGAGAGGAGCGAACTGAAGTCTCCCTTTGAAACCACCACTACTACGCCTAAAGCCGCGACAGCAATGCCAGCTACCTTAGCACTTCCCAAGCGCTCTTTTAGGACCAAGTATCCCAACAGGGCGATAAAAACCGGGGTTGTGGTGATTATCCAAGCCGAAGTCGAAGCTTGAGCTGTCAACAAACCGACGCTTTGAAGCCACTGATGAAGGGCAACGCCCAGAAAGCCCAACAAAGCCAACGAGGGAAGGATTCCGGCGGGCAAGCCTGCCCATTGCCTTCTGAAAAAGAGAGCGCCACCCAATACGGGCACGCCTATGGCAAAGCGCGCCCAAATGAGCGAATATGGAGAAAGGCCTTGGAGGGCCACCTTCGTAGCGATGAAGGAGGCCCCCCACACGGAAGCGGCAAACGCCGCCTTAAAGATGGCTACTGCTTCTTTCTTGGTCATGATGCAGTGCCACGCACTTCATCCTACCGCCCGCGATAGTATTCTCGGATCAAGCCTCCCTGGGCATCGAAGCGCCATGGTGTAGGCTCTGTAAGTTTAACTAAAACGTCGCTCTTTCCCACCTCATCCAGATAGGATTCGGAAACCTGTATGGTGTAAAGCTCAAGCGTGTTCTTTATGCGCACCACGGCGGCATTCTTCGGCTCAACACGATTACAAGTTGCTAATCCTAACGCTATCGCTTCCCTGTCGCTATTCATTACCACTGGAATTTTGACCCCCTCGAGCACAGTGGAGGTTATAGCATTTATATACGATGGCGCTAAGTCGAGTTTTCTTACGAGGTTATACGAGGTGACATCTGCTAAACCTACACCTATGCCGTTGCCATGGGTATCTTCGGTCAGGTCGAGGACGGCTATCTTTTGTATGGGTATAGTCTCAAACCCAGGAAGCCTCGACCCTGTACGTCCTATGACGTTGGGATCCATACCGTCTCCGCTTATGTCTTTACCTATTTCATCTACCACGAGGAGGTCGATGTGCGATAACAGAAACCGTGGCATGTTTTCCTTGGCTATTTTTAGAAGCGCTTTATCGCGCTCTACAAAGCGCTCTGGCTTAACGGCTTCTATTAGCATTGTCTCGTGATAGGCATTTTCGACGATCGCCACGCCGCACAAAATGGGCGCTTTCTTTAAAAAGACCTTCCCAACATTGGGGATTACGGTTTCAAACTTGTCAAAACCCATTTTGTGTATTGCAGTAGCCCCTTTGTGCTTGCCCAATCCTATGGCCATCATCTTTAGCAAGCCGCTCTCGTGTGGTCCTCGGTAGTCGGTATGGGGCTTAACCCTGTTACACACTACAATACCGTCAGAATTATAAGCCTCTTTATCGCAATATACAGTAACACCATCATCAGTAGTTCCTATTTCTACTACATCCATAGAAGATATGACGGGAACCCCCATCGTCTCCTCGGTTATGCCGTATTCGGCAAGAACCTCCTTCTGCCCTTCAGCCGTAGCTCCGCCATGGCTTCCCATAGCCGGGACGACGAAAGGCTTGGCGCCCTTTTCTCTTAAAGATTCCGCTATCGCCTTGACTATGGAAGAAATATTATTTATGCCGCGGCTTCCTGCCGTTATGGCTATGCGTTTGCCCTCTAAATTAGAGGGTAAGACCTTGTTGAGTTCCTCTTTCGTAGTTTGCCGCACGTCGTCGAGTTTTTGCTTGTTGAATCTTTGCTCAATCCAGAACATTCTCGGCAGGTCGAAATCCAATCCACCTTCGACCTTGACATTGACCTTCTCCCATAACATAGGGCACACCACCCTTTCGCGTAATGGTAAGCTTTCAACTATTGTACCAGTATTATACCAGCGTGCGTTTAATCGTATCCAAAAAGCTTAGGCAAGAGCATGGAAATAGAAGGAACATACGTAATCAACAAAAGTGTGGCCACCTGAACTAATACGAATGGCAAAATAGCCCTACTTATCCTTTCAAGGGATATCTTGGCAATGCCGCAGGCAATAAAAAGACACAAACCCACCGGTGGAGTGGCCAAACCAATGATAAGGTTGATTACGACTACCAATCCAAAGTGCAGGGGGTGGATGCCTAACGCTATTGCTATAGGGGTTAATATAGGAGTGACTAATATGATGGCCGGCGTGGGATCCATAAAACACCCCAAAAACAACAAGAGCACATTGACGCATAAGAGATAAACGAAGGGGTTGTCAGTTAAGGAAAGGAAGAAATTGGCGGCAATCTGGGGCACCTGCTGGGTAGCCAAGATCCACGAGACAATGCTGGACATCCCGACGACCACAAGCACTACACCGCTTCCTATGCCGCTATTGAGGAGCGCTCGCGTCAACCCCTTAAGGTCCAATTCATGTGTGACGAAAAAGCCCACGATCACGGCGTATGCGACGGCTACTGCGGAGGCTTCCGTAGGGGTAAAGATGCCGGAAAGGATGCCGCCTAAGATAATTATAGGCATCATAAGCACCAAAATCGCCCTCCGGAAGATGCGGATGAACTCCATAGGGCTTATCCGTGTTTCTCTGCGAGGGTAGTTTCTTTTTAAAGATATCATATAATTATAAATCATCATAGCCACACCAATTAATATGCCCGGTATAGCTCCCGCCAAGAAAAGCCCCGCGATGGAAACATTGCCCGCAGCCACAGCATAAATCACCAAGGGGATGCTGGGCGGAATGATTGGACCGACTACGGAAGAAGCTGCTGTTATGGCGGCACTGTAATCGACGTCGTATCCGCCCTCAACCATCATAGGTATTTCCATAGCACCCAAGGCAGCGGTATCCGCCAACGCAGAGCCGGTGATGCCGGCAAAGAGCATGCTGGCAACTATGTTGACGTGGCCTAACCCACCTCGAATATGTCCTACCAAGGCGTCGGCGAACTTAAAAAGCCGCGTGAGCATTCCTCCCGAAAACATCAACTCTCCTGCCAACATAAAGAACGGTATCGCCATTAGGGGAAAGGAATCTATGCCGGTAAACATACGTTGCACCATCAACTTTAACGGTATACTACCCCAACTTGAAAGCGAACAAAGGGCGCTGACTCCCAAAGAAAACCCTATAGGCATGCCGAAAAATATGCATATTATTAAGGCGATCAAAAGGACTGTTAATACCATTTGCTAAACACCTCCAAAAAATAAATAAACTTTTATTTAACCTCTCCTTGTGAAGTAGGGCTCTCTTCTGGCAAAGGCACAATAATGTCGCGGAGGTTTTCAAGAAATGACGGCAAGAGCTGTAAAAGCATAAAAAATGAGCCTATAGGAACAGACGCATACGGCCAAGCCATAGATACCATCATGGCTGGAGAGCGTTGAAAAGCTATATCATGACACAAAAAATACCCTTCCTTGATAAGGACGAAAAAGAGAACAAACAACGGAATCTTAATCAAAAGCGATATCCAAAGTTGCATCCTCGAAGAGAAGAGTTTCCTTACGAAGAGCTCCACCCCTATATGAGAGCCGATTCTGATCCCCATTCCGGCTCCAAGAAAAGCTATCCAGGCCATTAAAAATCGTGCCAATTCCTCAGACCAGGGGAAAGGGCTTTTGGCTATATACCTCATATAAACCTGGGCAATAATTACAACCGCCATGATTCCCATCATTCCGATAATAATGACTTTTGCTATATTAGCTGTTATATTGCTTATCTTTTTAGCAATCAGAACCAGTTGAGTCATGCTTCTGCCTCCCAACCCGATTAACCATTCATGGGGAGAGTCAAAGCACTACAACTCTCCCCATGAATGGTTACTTATAGTAGTACGTTATCGCCCTACTCTCCATAAAGTTCTTTTCTGGCCTTTTCGGTTTCGCTAAAGAGGTAGTCTATCCACTTCTGAGGAACCTGCGTCTTCACCCATTCGAGCACCTTCGGCTGAGTAGCCTGACGAAATGCGTCTATCTCGTCAGGGGTCGGGACATAAATCTCCATGCCCTTTTTCTTAAGCTCATCGACGCCAATAGCTGACGTGTACTGTTGCATGCCGCGGTGGACCAACCCGGAAACTATGGCGGAATCTAACACTATCCTTTGAACGTCTTTCGGTAACCCTTCAAAGAATTTGTCATTCATAAACGTAAAATCGATGCTGTAGATGTGACCGTCCATAATCAGGTACTTTTGCACTTCATAGAACTTCATAGTCAAAATTAACGAGACGGGGTTTTCTTGGCCGTCCACAACCTTTTGCTGCAACGCCGTGTAAAGTTCTCCCCAAGCAATGGGAGTGGGGTCCGCGCCGAGAGCTTTTACCATTTCCATGTGACCAGGGTGCTCCATCGTCCTGATCTTTAAGCCCTTCAAATCTTCAGGCTTCTTAATTGGTCTAATCCTGTTGGTGAAGTTCCTGAAGCCGTTCTCGGTGATAGTAAGGCATCGTATGCCGGTCTTTTGTCTCATCTCTTCCATGAGGTCTCTGCCGAAGGGGCCGTCAAGTACTTTCCATGCCAAAGGAGCCGACTCAAAGAGATAGGGGATGCTCAATACCGAGATCTCGGGGAAAAACCCGGGCACTGTGCCTTCGCTGACGTTACACATCTCGATTGTGCCGACCTTTACGCCTTCCAACATCTCCCTCTCGGAGCCAAGCTGACAAGCAGGATAGACCTGCACCTTAACCTGCCCATTCGTGGCCGCTTCGACGAGGCTTTTGAATGTAACAGCGTCTCCGTGGGCCGGACTTTGAATCGGATCGGGGGGGTCACCATGGGCATACTTTATGACAATCTCCTTCGCCAGCGCCGGCGAGCTGCACGCAACAAAGAGCAACGCAATGGCCAACGAGGCGACCTTAAAAAATCCCTTTCTCCCAAACATAGCCATCCCTCCTCATCCTCTTTGTCTTACATATTACTTGCACCAGCAAACCCACTCTTTCCTCACCTTGCGAACCTACGCCCCGCATCACCTCCCCCGCAAAATATACTTTAATTCATCTCTTACCTAAACTGTGCTTCTGCCGAATAAGCTTTTGATTTTAGCTTTATTATACTATTCCACCTCGCGACCTCTCCGCAAAAACAAAATTGAGCTTTAAAAGCAAAACACTACAACAATAGCCTTCCTCAAAAATGCGCAAATCACATATACTGGCCGCCATTTACGTGTATGGTTTGCCCCGTAATGAAACCAGCCCCGTCAGACGCAAGAAACATTACTGCAGGCACTATATCAGCTGGAATGGCCAACCTCCCCAAAGGAATTCCTTTAAGAATTGCCTCCTTGCCTTCTTTTGGGAAGCATTCAGTCATGCGCGTCTCAGCGGTGCCAGGGGCAACAGCGTTAGCTGTTATCCCATAAGGGGCCAGACGTTTTGCTAAGTATTTCGTAAAACAAACGAGCCCAGCCTTCGAGATGGAATACGCTGGACTCGTTAATATACCGCCTATAAACCCAGAAATAGAAGAAATATTGATTATTCTTCCCCACTTGGACGCCTTCATTAACGGGATAACAGCCTTAGTTATAAAGAACGGTGCCTTCAGATTGATGGAAAGCGTCTTATCCCACTCGCTCTCCTCAATTTCTTCGATGCTCGTCAAAGGACATACGGCTGCGCCATTGACCAGTATATGTACAGATTTAAATTTTTTAGCCACAGAATCCACCATTGCATTTACAGCACTAAGATTAGTTATGTCTACTACATGGGGTACGACTTCCCCAGGAGCTCCCTTTAAGTCTCTGCAAAGGGATTCGAGACGCTCTTTATCTACATCACAAGTGTTAACTATCGCCCCATCTTTGACGAAAGCCTTTGTTATTTCGCGCCCAATGTCTCCAGCCGCTCCTGTAATAATTGCTACTTTGCCTTTAAACGTAGCCACTTCTCGATCACATCCCATCAGTCTAATTTAATTACATGTATATCGCACAAAGGCGCCTCAATATTGCCTTTCACATGCGCGTCTCAAGCCCAAGGCAAATCTGTTGCGTTACAAATTAGCCTAAAAAATCGCCAAAAACTAAGGCTTCAAGACAATCTTTAATGCTTCTTTTTTCTCCAACAAATCACAAGCGGCATTAACCTCATCCAGTTTCATTATATGGGTAATTAAAGGTCTAATTTTTATTCTACCTAACTTATAAAATTCCAACGCCAAAAGGTAGTCCGCCCATTCAAACCCCTGCAATCCCTTAATGCGCCTTTCGTCCCTCACTAAATTCCAGGGTTTAAAACTAACCTGCTGCCCAAGAAAACCACTGCCACCCATCAAAAGAAGACCACCGGAAGCCAGCATCTCAATCCCCTGAACGACTGCCTCCACCCTGCCAGTAGCTTCTATGACCACATCAGCCCCCTGTCCCTCGGTAAGCCTCCTCACTTCCTCCACTGGATCGACCTTGTCTCCTCTGATCGTCTCGTCGGCACCCAATTCCTTAGCCAACTTAAGGCGTTTTTCGTCTGTGCCTAAGCCCACCATTATTAATTTACGCGGACCTGTAGTTCGGGCCGCCTGCAAAATAAATAGACCAAATGGTCCCGGCCCCATAACTACAACAACACTTCCTGGCTTAACTTCATTCACCCTTATGGCCCGGACTGCCGTAGTAACAGGTTCCAAAACAGCTGCTTCCTCAGGAGGAATTCCATCGGGCACCGGAAAGAGAATCTCATCATAAACGGCCACATATTCGGCAAAACTTCCGTTAGTATCGATCCCCACATGGCTCCAACTTCGGCATCTATGATAAAGGCCAATCCTGCAAGGGTAACAATTTCCACAACCCTTAATAGCGCTTGTAACAACCTTATCTCCGACTTTAACCTTCCTGACCTTGGAACCCACCTCAACGACCTCGCCATAAAATTCGTGCCCCGGCACAATGGGCGGTTTGACGGGGCCATGCCTGCCCATAAACGTGTTATTTCTAATGGCAACGTCTGTTCCGCAAATGCTCGTAGCTATGACCTTTACTAAGGCTTCGTCGTGTTGTAGCTTAGGAATCTCCCGTTCCGACAATACCAGCTCCTTTCGCTCGTCCATCTTGACCGCAGCCTTCATCGAAAAGTACCTCCTTTAGATTCCTCAATTCTGAAATCTCAACTTTGCG
This sequence comes from Acetomicrobium sp. S15 = DSM 107314, assembly GCF_016125955.1. Lineage (NCBI taxonomy): Bacteria > Thermotogati > Synergistota > Synergistia > Synergistales > Acetomicrobiaceae > Acetomicrobium > Acetomicrobium sp. S15 = DSM 107314. Next base: position 21,160 of record NZ_JADEVE010000020.1, read on the forward strand.
CCCTTCTTCGGCAGCTATATAACTAGCGTACGCAACCCGCACAACTTCCTTGCCCAATTCACCGTCTGAAATGGGATCTCGATCAAAACAAATGGACTCCATAAAATCCTGCATCTCTTGAGGATAACCCCTCATCCAATCTTCGTCGGGGGCAGGGAAGCTCCAGCCAGCTTTTGTCTCAAGTTTCTCAGTGAGATATTCTTCAGAGAATATCTCTGGTGCAGGGGCATAAGCCTGACACGCATCCCCTCCGGATAGATTGCATTTAACAACGCTGTTGGAAAGCTGGACGGTGACTGTATTGACAACGCCTCCCAAAGTCACATCATTGGCAAAAACCGTAGCTTTAGTTTCGTCTTCAAAGGTCAAAAACACTGCTGACCAGTCTAAGGTGGACCCCAATGTCAAGACAAAAACTGAGGTTGTTTAAGATGGATTGCTAAGGTCTGTTCGTTTGCATGGTTCTTGGGTCTTGAGTAAATCTCATGAGGCGTCTTGTATCCCAAGGATTCGTGTAGCCGTTCTGCATTGTAGAATCTGAAATATCTGGCCAAACTATCTTTGGCTTCTCTTGCTGTCTCGTAACTATGAATATACACTTCCTCGTATTTCACCGTCCTCCATAGCCTCTCTATGAAGATGTTGTCGAACACACGACCTCTCCCATCCATGCTGATCTGTATGCCGGCCCCCTCAAGTATTCCCGTAAAATCGCTGCTCGTAAACTGTGAACCCTGATCGCTGTTAAATATCTCCGGACGTGAGATTGATAGCGCCCTGTTCAGTGCTTCAAGACAAAAGCTCGCATCGAGCGTATTGGAGATCTCCCAAGATAGCACATACCGGCTATACCAGTCCATTATCGCTACAAGGTACATAAACCCCCTATTCATCCTGATGTATGTTATATCCGTGCT
>NZ_JADEVE010000021.1 GCF_016125955.1 Acetomicrobium sp. S15 = DSM 107314
TCGTGCGGAGGATGAGCAAAATACCTATATCTTGCGCTATCTTCACCAAGCTGGACGAGGCTATGACATATGGCGTGCTACTTAACTTCTGCCTCGAGTTCGGCACGCCTGTTTCTTTGCGCAGCCCCGGCTTATGATACAAATCTTCACCTTTGCGCCACCGCCGATCCATCCATTTTGTACACGACGGTAACCACGCCGCCCGGCGCACCTGGCGACGCAAGCCTCTCGCCCAAAACTTGAGCCCCTATCTCATCGATGCTCCCTTGAGCCACCATCTTGCCTTTGAACATGATCCCCACCCGGTCGCAGATCCTTTGCATCTGATAAAGCAGGTGCGA
>NZ_JADEVE010000022.1 GCF_016125955.1 Acetomicrobium sp. S15 = DSM 107314
CCCAGATGTCACAGCCGGCGACATCTGGGAATACGAAGGAGAAGGCCCGCAAGCTCTGCGTGCCGGAGAGGCGGAGAAAGATCGGGGGGAGACCACGCAATTTACGGTCATGGACAAATGGGGCAATCTCGTTTCCTATACGAGGATCGACGAAGCCGTAGGCGAGGTCGGCCAGTAGGTTAGAGATCACTGTGAGCAACGCCAATAAAAAGAAGGCGGCGCCTGCGGCTGGGTAGTCTTGTCCCGTCACGGATTCGAGCAGAAATCGCCCCACGCCGTGAAGAGAGAAGACTGTCTCTGTTATCACGG
>NZ_JADEVE010000023.1 GCF_016125955.1 Acetomicrobium sp. S15 = DSM 107314
TAGATCCATCCACTGGAACGGCCGAGCCGGGAAAACTGTTTACCTATGAAGCTATATACAGGTGGACAGTCTTTGGATTTGAGATTGGAGTAGATAAAGACGATAAAGGAGTTACCTGGAAATAAAACAACGATAGCACTAACTTTAAACGCTTTATGAGTAGAAACGTGACAACAGCTATCAGGACTCCAGCCACATCGGTGATCGAGGACGGAACGATCATTACTGTAGCTGCTAAAATAAGAGACACGACGACGGGACGACTCTACGCAAAGTAGCTGTGCGAGAGGAAACGACCGGTATAATATCGCAGGAAGGCATCCTCGATGCGGTATTGCAGGTTCCAGGGAAAGGAGACCTGACCTCCAG
>NZ_JADEVE010000024.1 GCF_016125955.1 Acetomicrobium sp. S15 = DSM 107314
CGTCTTAACTCAACATGCCTCCGGGGTCAGGTTTTTACTTTTGACGTTTCTTGGTCTGCCCTAACTTTTGCTCTTCTTGCTCTTGCTTTCACTCTCACCCTCGTATTCACTTATTACCGATCACTCATCACTCACTTTCACTTTCACTTTCACTTTCACTTTCACTTTCACTCTCACTCTCACTTTCACTCTCACATCCACATTCTCCCGCGCGATGACCCTTTACAAACAGTCCACCCGCATGGTGCCGATTTCGGCAGCCATAGACGCCCCCACGCGCCCAGCTACCACAAGTCCCGTTAGCACTGGCGACATTTCCCTTATGAGGCTCAAAGCGATCACGCCGCCGATATATTCACCTGCGCCGAACCCCTGGCCACTGAAAGCTTCGCCCGGATTTAGCGCCCTCTCCACCGCCCTCATGGCTACAGATGTGGGCTCAGTGAGCGATGCAACCTCGTCCGACACGTTGCCAGGAATTTTGAAGGCCCAGGACCT
>NZ_JADEVE010000025.1 GCF_016125955.1 Acetomicrobium sp. S15 = DSM 107314
CGCCTCAGCAGGCGCATAGCCTGCAAACCAAGCGTGATCCGCCCCGTGAGGGTTTTGAGCTGTACCAGTTTTGCCAGCCACAGAAACGCCAAACGTCCCCGCCGCCTCTCCTGTGCCTCTTGGGCCCACCACTCCCTCCAATCCATTTTGTCAATACCCCGAGTTGCCTCACTTAAAATCAAAGCGAAACGGATTCGTTGCCTCACTTAAAAATCAAAGTGAAATTATCATTCCCCTTGAGGGGGGAGACGAGGTGAGGCTATCGATGCAGGCACGTAGGGAGATCATTTGGGAAGCAGCCGAGGGATATAATAAACTCTCCAAGAAGGAAAAGATGGTGAGGCTCGATTCAGTAGTAGCCGTTACCGGTTACAATCGTGACTATGCTTCACGGTTGCTTTCTCTCCAAGGCAAGAGCATTTACTTAAAAAGCGGCTCCGGAAGGTCCTACAGGCTCGTGGCTGACGTGAGGAAGGTAAAGAAAAGGCCTCGGAGGAAGAAGAAATACGATGAAGAAGTGCTAAAGATCTTAAAAAAGATTTGGGTTATCATGGATTTCCCATGCGGGAAGAGATTGGCTCCGTGTATGAGTTGGCTCGTTCCTAAGCTCGAGGCCTTCGGTGAGATAGAGATAGGTTTATGTGAGGTGAGGGAGAAGCTCCTTTCCATCTCGGCCTCCACCATCGATCGCCTTCTCAAAGGAGAGAAGAGGCGTGTCGAACTCAAGAAGAGGAAGAGCACAAAGCCCGGCAGCCTCCTCAAAAACCAAATAAGCATACGCACCTTCGCAGATTGGGACGATGCCAAGGTGGGATTCATGGAGATGGACCTCGTAGCTCATGAAGGCGGTAACCCGAGTGGAGAATATGCCTTTACCCTAACCCTTACCGATGTGTGTTCCGGCTGGACGGAGAATAGAGCTGTGAAAAACAGGGCACAGAAGTGGACCTTCGAGGCGATAGGCATCATCAGACAAAAATTGCCATTCTCGTTAAAAGGGCTCGACTCGGATAACGATAACGTCTTTATAAACGAACATCTATTTCATTATTGCGAGAAAAACGAGATAACCTTTACCAGGTCCAGGGTCGAGAACAAAAACGATGGCTGCTATGTGGAACAGAAGAACTGGTCGGTCGTAAGGAGGACCGTAGGCTATGCCAGGCACGATACGGAGGAGGAAGTGGAGATCTTAAACGAGATATACGAGGTCTTGAGGCTGTACGTGAACCTGTTCCAGCCTATGGCTAAGCTGATGCGCAAGGAAAGGCATGGGGCCAAGGTAAAGAAAACCTACGACACTCCCAAGACCCCATTCATGAGGCTGCTCGCTTCACCAGAGGTGAGCGAGGATGTCAAGGTACAACTGCAACAGTCTTTCGACGAGCTTAACCCTGCAGCCTTGAAACGAGAGATCAATAGGCTGCTGAGGAAGCTGGAGAGGGCATACCTCAAGAAGAAAGCTGGCGTTGAGCAATGTGAGAAAGAGCTCGTTTTGACTTAGAATTTTATTTGAGGCATCGTATCCATTTCGACTACATTTTTAAATGAGGCATCAGGTACCCCGAATCCAAATCCGAGGTTGAAAGAAAATATCACTCCCGGGGAAGTTTGGCCAACCAACAGACACGAGAATTATTAAAACAAAAGACAAAGGCTGGAGCTGACAGCTGCTCCAGCCTTTGTTAAAACACCGATTATTCAAGTCCGTGGCACCAATAGCACTAAGAAATAGCTGTCCACACTTTCGCCATCGGCACGTTTGCACGTTTTCTAAAGGAGTACCGTCCAACGTCCACTTATAAAGGCAAGCTTCGGCACGGAAGCGCTTACTCCTAACTGGCAGGCTAAACGGATATCGTCGCCGAAGCCCAATCCCAAAAGGAAATGCGCGTGAGACGCGTCCTTCAACGCTTCTTCCATGTTTTTCCCATAGCTGTGCCAAACGGAATGCGCAATCCTGGCGCCGTCGGAAAATAGGATTTTCGGCTCCTTCTCCAGCGCAATATCCACTAAGGCGCCTGCGCAGGCCGAATCGTCGAGAGATACCCTGCCGAGCCGACCGGCACAAAGAATCCCAATGGAGCTTCCCGATGATAAGGCCGCGTCAACTGCGGCAAAGGCATTCCTCGCAGAGGCTATCAATACCGGCGCTCCCGTAGAGGCTGCGGCGAGCAACGCTCTGGTGCCGTTCGTGGTCGTCATTATCGCCCCTTCATACCTGCTTACACACGCATTCGCCGCTTCCAAAGGAGAATTGCCGAGATCAAAGCCCTGAGGAGGCAATCCTTTTCTTTCTCCCATCAACAACCATCCGCTTCCAAGTGATTTCTTTAGAGCGAGTCCCTCTTCAACGCTTTCCACAGGCAACATCTTCTTACCGCCGCACTCGAAGAACACCGTCATTGTCGTCGTAGCCCGCAGCACATCGACGACAAGCCAAACTTCGCAAGGCGGAAGAGCCTCGGTCGGACTTAAAATCACATCTAATCGCGCGCCCATGCTTTTATCTCCTCGCACATTATGGTGAATGTAATTATATTGTAAAATTGATGGGAGTCGCAGTGCGCAAATGAGGGGGCTGATCCTACATGGCAGAGAGGAAGTTGAAAGGCGTTCCCTTGTCATCGGGCGTTGGAATAGGGCGAATCTTGCTTCTCCGCTCCGTCCCATTTGAGACCACGGGCAAGGAAATCGACCAAGATGAGAGGGTCAAAGAATTAGAGCGCTTCACTGCAGCCCATAAAGAAGCCAAGGAGAGGCTGCTTGCCTTAAAGAAGAACGCCGAAGGCCACCTCCCCCAAGAAGAGATGGGGATATTAGAAGCACATCTTTTAATGATAGACGATCCGATGCTCATCGGCGGCATAAAAGAACTCATAGCCAAGGGCAAGCTCGCTCGCGATGCCGTTGTAGAAAAGACCAAAGAACTGAAAGCGAGGCTCGAAAGCCTGCCCGACCCCTACATGAGGGAACGCGCCATAGACATAGAGGATGTCGGACTAAGGCTTTTTAGAGCTCTTCTCGGCATACCGGAACTCGACTTGTCAGCAACAACAGAACCTATAGTCCTCACTGCTGAAGAGCTAACCCCGTCGGAAACGGCCGGCCTTAAGCCCGATCGTGTTGCAGCAATAGTGACAGCCCGAGGAGGGGTAACGAGCCATGCTGCCATTATAGCCAAGGCGCTCGGAATACCGGCAGTCTCAGGCATCTCTACGAAAGAGTTAACGGATCAGACGCTAGCGATAGTTTACGGCGACGTCGGAACGGTAATCTTAAACCCATCCGAAGAGACGATCCAGAGGGCAAAGAGACAAATCCAGCGCCTTGCCGCAGAAAAACGGGAACTCGCCTCAATTGCAAAACTTACGGCCGAGACTAAGGATGGCACAAAATTGGAGCTTTGGGGAAATATCGCCTCACCCGAAGAGGTCGATGATGTAAGGGCATCCGGAGGTACGGGCATAGGGCTATTCAGGACAGAATTCCTTTACATGGACCGCCCACAACCTCCCACAGAAGAAGAACAGCTCGACGCATATGCAAAAGCCTTAAAGGCGATGGGTGATCGGCCAGTGGTGATACGGACGCTCGACGTAGGCGGCGACAAAGAGATCCCATACTTATCGATAGAAAAGGAAGGAAACCCTTTCTTGGGTTATCGCGCCATACGGCTATGCCTGGAAAATGAAGAGCTTTTTTTGACACAACTGCGCGCCCTGCTCCGCTCTTCCGTTTATGGGAAGCTCTGGATCATGTTTCCCATGATTTCGTCCATCTGGGAAGTGCGGCAGGCAAAGGAGATGCTGGAGAAGGCTAAGATACAACTAAAAAATGAGGGTAAAGGTTTTGATGAAGACATCAAGGTAGGCATAATGATAGAAACTCCGGCGGCAGCTATCATAAGCAGGGAGTTAGCTGCGGAGGTGGACTTCTTTTCCATAGGCACTAACGACCTTACCCAATATACGTTAGCCGTCGATCGAACCAATCAGAGGGTAAACCGATGGTTCGACTCATTCCACCCAGCCGTGTTGAGGCTAATCGCCATGACGGCCGAAGGGGCTCATGCACATAACATAGATTTGGGCGTTTGCGGCGAAATGGCAGGGGAGGAGCTTGCCATCCCCATTTTTGTGGGATTGGGATTCAACGAGCTGTCGATGGCCCCGGCTCGCATTCTATGGCAGAAGCGTACATTGCGCGCCACAACGTCAAAGTGGGCCAAAGAGATAACTGCCCAAGCTCTTAAGTTGTCATCCGCGCAGGAGGTGTACGCATTCTTAAAGACCAGCATAGATGAGATTATCCCCACGGCCAACCGGGAAAATAGCCCAACTTGACGATGAGCTGAGGGCCAAAGATGAGCGCCAACACCCCTCCCATCGCCAAAAAAGGCACAAAAGGGAGGGGGTCCTTCCTCCCCACTTTTTTAAGGGCAAGCAATACCAGGGCTACGCCTCCGCCCGTCAAAAAACCAAAATACAGTGCTAAAGCCGCCATTTTCCAACCCAACAGTGCACCGAGCCCGGCAGACAGCGTAGCGTCGCCATATCCCATTTTGCCGCGGCTCGCCACTATAATAGCCCCCATGACGCCCCCACCGAGCGCAGCACCAAAAAGACCATCAACTGCGGCATCGAGGCCGTTTATAACCCTGAAGGCGATGCCCAAAAATCCCATGGCGACGACAAAGCTGTCATAGACATAGCCGCCGTAAATATCGGTGAGAGAGGACAAAAGCAGCCCATAACCGGAAAGTAGCGCGGTAATCCAAGCCCAAGACACACCGAAACGCCAGGACGAAAAACCGCCAAAGATTGCACCTATGAGTTCCACAAAAAGATAGCGCCAGCCCAAGAAAGCATCACACCCTCTGCACCGTCCCTTTTGCAACAAAAAGGAAGCTATGGGCACGAGTTCCCACGCAGAGAGAACCTTGCCACAGGCATTGCAACGTGAGCGTTCAGCCCCCCACCACCGCTGACCGGAAACGCTCCTTTCGGCCACCACGTTTAGAAACGACCCCATAGCGGCACCCAAGATCGCGTTTAACGCTACAAAGAGCATCAATGTGACCTCACGAAACCTTGCACTTCTCCTTCTTGTATTGTATTATATTATCATAAAGAGATCTCAGGGGAGGTGTGTCTTATGACGACAAGAAAGATGCTGACCGCTGTCGATCTCAGCGAGATATCCGAACCTCTGGTGATTTACAGCCATTCCATAGCGCACAGATTGGACATCGAGGTAACCTATATCCATGTACTCCCCCATACGGCCGTCTGGCGCGGATATGAGCCATGGATCCCTCCCGAAATGGATGCCCAAGTGTGGGAAGTGGCGAGAAAGAAGATGGCCTACTACGTCCGCAAGGCCGAGGAGCTTTTCCCCAACGAGCCAGAGCATAAGCACGAAATAATAATCAAAGAGGGTTATCCTGCTGACATCATCATTCAAACAGCTAAAGAAGGCAACTATGGCTTGATTGTGGTCGGCTATAAGGGGCACAGCACCTTGGAACGAATATTAGTTGGCAGCACCGGCGCAGCCGTCGCTCGCCATGCCCCTTGCTCCGTGCTCATATATCGCCCCGGGTACGAGATTATTTAAGGCCTTCAGACGATCAACTTGCCGCTGCCGGGTTTCTTCTTTGCCCCCGTCATCTTGTCGAGCTGCTGCAGGACGGCGGGGGAAGCTACGTCTATACGCGGCTTCCTTGCATCCTGAGAAGCTAACTCCTGAAGCCTCTTCTCGTATTCATCGATGCTCTTCTTAAGGGCTTTAACGTCGTTTTTGATCCACTGAAGTATACCATCAGCAGCAGCTTGGACCATATCCGCATTCGGTTCCTCGGCCATGAGGCCCAAATCCTTGAGGAGTTTATACTCGTCCCTGAGGGCATCGATGATATCCTCATCCGTCAATAAGCCTTTCTTGTACATGGCTCTGGCCAATACGTTGAACTTGGTTTTAACGTTTTCGTCAGAGACGGTCAGCGCGTCGATGCGAGCCATGATCATAGAAAGCAACTCATCTAAGCTAATTTGCATAGGCACTGGCATGCTCATACCTCCTTGAGACTTGCAGATTCAACTGCGCCGATGACAAAAGTTCGCACATGGCTTATTCTAACACAAAGGCAAAACTTGTGCTCCGCTCATAATATATCTTGTGCTACGATGATTTTGGAGGTGTCAGATGCTGGCAGGCATGCAGCTCAAACGACGACTCGTCACCATTAGACGGCTCTTCATGCACGAATGGCAGACGTTCGTCGTAATTACGATAGGGGCACTGTGCTCCTCAGTTGGCATAATATCGTTGACCATGCCGTTTCGTCTGCCGGATGCAGGCGTATCGGGTCTGGCCGTGCTTTCCAACTACGCTTTTGGCATATCGCCGGCGTGGATTATAGCTATAGGAAATGTGGGACTTTTATTATGGGGATGGCGGGAACTATCGCCGCGCTTCGTCATTTGGACAGCTTACGGTGTTGCTGTCGTCTCGGTACTGTTGAAACTTTTAGAATGGCTCCCTGCAATCCCATTAAATGATATGATTTTAGTTTGCGTTTCAGCGGGTGTCATAAAGGGCCTTGGGGGTGGCTTGGTTTTTCGTGCCGGTGCTTCCCTGGGCGGAACGGACATAATAGTCTCGGTCCTTCGCAAACGTTACGGCATTGAGGTCGGTAAGTATACCTTTTATATAAACTTGATTATATTGGGCCTTTCTATCGGCGTGGTGGGCTTAGAAAGAGCAATTTTAGGTTTAGTTAGCATTTACGTAAATGGGCTGGTAACAGATAATGTGCTCCGTTCATTTGACAGAAGAAAGCAGGTATTTATCATAACTAAAGACACACAATTGGTGTGCAGCTTTATTACACAAACACTACGTCGTGGCGTTACGATCTTGCACGGCGAAGGCGGATATACCAAACAAGTTCGCCCAGTGATCTTTTGTCTCCTCACCGCGCGCCAGACGATGGAGTTGAAACGCTTCCTTGCCCAAAATGACCCAAGGGCGTTCATGGTCATTTCAGACGCTGCAGAGGTGGTGGGCGAAGGCTTCAAGCGTTGGAGCGCCCTTTAGCCATAATGCTATATTTTCAGGGCCATAGCAACCTCGCCCATGCTGACTCTTCCATTGCAACTACAGTTTGGCTCGGGACTCCACAGCACGATCTTGGCCAGCCGCGTGAGCCCGAGCCAAAACCGAAGGGCCAACCACTTTAGGGAATGATGCACTCCTCTTTTATGACCAAATATAATAATTCATAAAATAACTACTTATTGCAATTAGTGAAGCAATCGAAAAACCCAACACGAAAGGGGTCCACCCCAATTTTTTAAGGTCCGCAATTTTTACGCTCAAGCCAATGCCGGAAAGCGCAAGCACTATTAAGAATTTAGCGGCCGCAACCAGGTACGAACTCGCCGCAGGGGTCAACAACCCAATGCTGTTTATTAGACTTACGAGCAGAAACCCGAGGATGAAGGTAGGAAAGACATCTACAACCCTGACTTTCTCGCCCGCCGTCTTCCTGTTGCGCCGATAAAAATACCCTACTGAAAAGATTACCGGCACCATCATGACATTGCGAGTAAGCTTAATGATCGTCGCTATCCTGCCGCTTTCTTCGCTGTAGGCGAACCCGGCAGCTACTACCTGAGAGGTGTCGTATACGCCTGTGCCAACCCAAGCCCCAAAGTGAAGGTCAGCCATGTGAAGCGCAAACCCAACCAAAGGAAACACAAATACGGCAAGAACTCCAAAAAGGGTTACTATGCCTACTGCCATGACTATTTCTTCCTCTTCGGCATCAATGAGTGGGGCTGTGGTAACAATGGCAGTGTTGCCGCAAATGGATAAACCTACTGCAATCAAGAGTTTTTTCCTTAAAGAAACTTTAAAAACATCGCCAAGAAGAAATGTTAAAATGAAGGCCAACACAATAACAGAAATAACCACAATCAGGCCCTTGCCTCCGATTTTTAATAATTCTGCAAAGCTAACTTCAGCTCCAAGCAGGATGATCGCGATCTTTAAGAATTTATTAAGCCCTAATTTAACACCAGGTCCAAAAATTTTACTATTCAAATTGAACATATTATTGATAATTATACCAAGTAGCACAGCAATAAAAACCCTGCCGATATAGTTAGGCAGCATTTCTGCTAAAAACGTAGAAACAACTGATATAACTAATAAAAGCGCAACGCCAGGGATATAACTCTTTAATGTCATGTAGACCACCTCAATTATAATGATATTCTTAGATCAAACTCAACATAGCTACTTTTATCTTATTAGAACAGCCATAAATAATCAATATAGTGCAAAGTCTTTATTAACTCTCTTCCAAAAAAACTAATGAAAAATTTGGCATTAACATTATATGATCTTCAAGAGATATGCCAAGTGTGCTTTCAATAGAAAATGCGAATTCTTAAGTCAAATTTTGGGTTAGCGATATATCAAAATGCCGACCATCGCTGCAAGCGCAATTGACAATATCGGGTCTAACTTGAAACGCTTTATGAGTAGAAACGTGACAACAGCTATCAGGACTCCAGCCACATCGGTGATCGAGGACGGAACGATCATTACTGTAGCTGCTAAAATAAGAGACACGACGACGGGACGAATGCCATTAAACATAGCCTTAACTAAAGCGAGGTCACGATATTTCAAAAACAACCTCGTTAAGATCAATATAACTATTACAGGAGGGAGCACGACACCTGTCGTAGCGATAAGCGACCCAACCAAACCCGCGACCTTGTACCCTACAAATGTAGCGGCGTTAATGGCAACCGGGCCAGGAGTAACCTGAGAAATTGCGACGATGTCTATAAACTGATCCATCGTAAGCCAATTATGTAACGACACAATCTCCCTCTGAATGAGCGGGAGTATCGCGTAGCCACCGCCAAAACCGAATAAGCCAACTTTGAAAAAGCTAAATAGAAGTTGCAAAAGTTGCACTTAGTGCGCCAAATTACGGCTTCCCTCACACTCTTAGCTTGTATGATACCTTCTTAATTTTCAGCTTTATTTCTTTCTTCTTTCTCTTCCTTAGCTGGCCTGATAAAGAATCCCGCTATCCCTGCAAGGAGTATGACTACTATTGGGTGAATATGGGCAATTGTCAAGCCTGTAAATGCGGCGGCTGCCAAAATAACGGCAACTTTGTCAGATATCGCCGTTTTTCCTGCTTCAAACGCCGCCTCTGCCATAAGCGCTACAATGGCTGGACGCATTCCAGACATAGCAGCCCTGACTATTGGGTTATTTTGAACCCCGAGGAAAATTGACGCTATGATTATTATAGACACAAAAGAAGGCAATGCTGCGGCTATCACGGACGATGCAGCGCCACTGAAGTCCGCCAACTTGTAACCTGTTATGGCTGCCATATTGATAGCCATCGGTCCAGGCGCGCTTTGAGCTATGGCTATAGCGTCTATAAATTCGCCCTCCTCCATCCACTGCCACTTCTCTACGATAGCCCTCCGAATGAGAGGAATCATAGCATACCCTCCGCCAAAGGTGAAAGCACCAATAGGGAGGAATATTTTAAAGAGTTTTAAAGGGGTTACTTGCAGTGCGTCAGCTTGCAACTTAGAAGTTGGCATTATAATGATCCTCCGCCTGATTCAAAACTCACATCGGCAACAGCAACTTTATGACTCTACTTTCTGGCATGTTCGTAACGACTTAATAATACAATCATACCGGATTTAAAGGAAGACCACTCTTGAGGACGGAGATGACATTTTGAACAGCCATCATCCCCATCTTGTCCGTAGCCTTATCTGTAGACCCTCCCATATGGGGTGTAACGATCACGTTGGACAAAGCGAATAGCGGATGATCCGCGGGAGGCGGCTCCACATCGAAGACATCTACGGCGGCGCCGCTCAGCTGCCCAGATTTGAGTGCTTCCACCAAGGCCTCTGTGTCCACCACAGATGCCCTGGAAGTATTTATCAAGTAACTGCCCCGTTTCATGATCGAAAAGGCACGGCGGCCGATGAGTCTATTCGTATTGACCCCTCCCGGCAAATGAAGTGAAATTACATCGCTCGTCGCCATGAGTTCATCCAAGGAAAGGAGGTTTGTGTTTAAACTCTCAGCTTCATAAGAGCGATCTGTGATGTCGAAGGCGACAACTTTCATGTCGAATGCGAGGGCGCGTTTGGCCACAGCCTGACCGATGCGCCCAAAACCCACTATGCCAAGTTGTCTCCCAGAAAGTTCGACCCCCAATATGTTAGGAAATTCTCCCATCCTGGTCTTCTGGTCGGCCTCGGTGATCTTCCTCAATAGAGCGATCATCAAACCAAGGGCGAGCTCCGCCACCGCCTCCACATTTGCTCCCGGCGTTATTGTCACCGCAATACCACGTCTCCTTGCGGCATCGACATCTACACGGTCGTAGCCGACGCCAAAGCGCGCTATAACCTTGAGCTTAGGTGCTGCGTCGAGCACTCGCTCGGTAATCCGCTCGTTGCCCAAAATAACGGCGTCTGCATCACCTATTAACTGGACGAGTTCTTCCTCCGATAAGACCCTTCCTTCAAATGGATTAGGCAGAATTGTCAGGCCCGCTTTAACAAGGCACTCCATGGGTTCAGGAGAATATCTTCCGAACATCTTTGACGTTATAAGCACGTTAGACACCGAGCATTCCTCCAGATGATTTTTAGATTTCTTCCCGTGCATCGCCCGAAATCTCTTTGGGGAGCTTACGAGACTGCAGCCATGTAAATAAAGCCACGACCACCGATAACAGCAGGAAGGCCAGCGCTATGGGCCGCTGTACCAAAATGGTCCAGCTACCGCCAGAAAGTATCAAAGAACGACGCAACGACGCCTCCGCCATAGGGCCAAGAATAAGGGCTAAAAGCAATGGCGTGACTGAAAACCCCAACATCGGGAGAATGTAACCGATTACTCCGAATATCAGCATCAATAAAACGTCAAACAGGCTGTTGTTCACAGCATATGCCCCAACTATGGAAAAGACGCCGATGGCCGGCAAAAGATAGTAGCGCGGTACCCCGACAGCCAGAGAAAATATGCGGATAAAATATCTGCCGAGGAGCAACATGATAATATTCACAGCCAGAAACCCTATCATCACAACATAAACATATTCCCCATGCCGCTCGAAAAGTAGGGGGCCCGGAGTTAGTCCTTGGATCATCAAGGCGCCCAAAAGCACGGCGGTCACCGAGTCACCGGGTATGCCAAGCGTCATTAGAGGGATAAGAGCTCCACCGCACACGGCGTTATTCCCCGATTCAGAGGCAGCCACTCCATCGAGTTCGCCGGTCCCAAAGCGCTCCGGGTGCTTAGAGCTACGCCTTGCCTCTGTGTAACTCAAAAAAGACGCTATCGCGGCACCAGTGCCAGGAATAGCACCGATGCCCGTTCCTATCAGGCCACTCTTTATAATTGTCTTAGCATGATTCAAGAGCAATTTTAGATCAAAACGCGATCGCTTCACGGCCTCCGCACTGATATGCAACTCTTGTTGCACCTGCTGTAATATCTCGCCTATTGCGAAGAGTCCTATCAACACAGGTACAAGAGGAATCCCGGCGGTCAAGGCATCAATGCCAAAGGTAAAGCGAGGAAGTGCCTCGAGAGGATCAAGACCGATGGCGGAGACTATAAGGCCGAGGGCTGCTACCATGAGACCTTTCACCAGATTTTTGCTCGCCACTCCAGCTACGCACGCCGTCAGACCGAAAACAGCCAGAGCGAAGGTCTCAGGAGGGCCGAAGCGCAGGGCAAAGGCAGCGATAACTGGAGCCACAACCAAAAGTATGGAACCGCTGATCACGCCGCCTATGACCGAAGCCCACAGGGCCATAGAAAGAGCTTCATATGCCTTACCCTGGCGCGCCAGAGGATAACCGTCCAAGACTGTGGCAGCAGAGGCCGGCGTCCCAGGCACTCCTACCAGTATGGCCGATATGGAACCTCCATAGATTCCACCCGCATATACCCCTAATAAAAACAACATGCCAGTGTCCGCGGACATTTTGAATGTGAAGGGAAGCATCACCGCAACTGCCATGGTGGCAGTTAGACCTGGCAAAGCTCCCACCACCATCCCTAAGGACACGCCCAATGCCATCAGGGTGAGGTTTTGAAATTGAAAGATTGCACCCACAGAATGGGCTATGTATTCAAATTCTAACATTTACGCCACCTCACTATCATACATAGGGCTAAGGAAGCACCACGCCCAAAACCCATCTGAACGAATAAGTCACGCTGAGGTCGAGGATCGAGGCAAAAAGGGCTATCTGCCACCACTTTCTGGCCCCCAAAAAGAAGGCTCCAATTACGAGGAACAAAAATGTGCTCAGCTCGAAGCCAATGATGCCCATTAACAAGTAATACAGAAAGAAGTTAACGAGCATAAACAGAAAGCGACGCAAGTTTAAAAATAGTGCCGTAGGCCTAAGGTTTTCGCCTTCGCGCAGTTTCTTCAACCACAAAAACGAGCTCTTGATCAAAAGTATTAAACTGAAGATCCCAAGGGCGATAGTCATGGTGTAAGGGAAATATTCCGGTCCCATGCCGCTCGCCATTGGACTTTCCATCACTTGGCTTGGAATTAAAAACCACAGTAAAACACTCAGCACTAAAGCAATAGAAGCATTTATGACATCTGTCTTAGGGTTCATCAATGATCCTCCTTAAAACAGGCAGGCCGTTTTGGCCTACCTGCATCGCTTTTGATCAAAGAGAGCTTGTAGTCCCCTTAAACAAAAGTCCCATATTCTGCTTTGCAACCCCAGATCTCTACCCCCACCTGAGTTGCTGCGACCGGGAGCGATAGTTGCTTCGAATTAACCAATTTAGCATTATCTGCATCAGCGCCTCTTTTCGGTCTGCGTAGCGCGGATCGTCCCACAGGTTGTTGAGCTCCTTGGGGTCGTTTTTCAAATCGAACAGTTGCCCGAAGGGTTCATCCAAGAAGTGAACCAACTTCCAATCTTTGGTCCTGACCATCGTCATAAATTCCGTTTCCTGTAAAATTGCGTCGCGGCTATGTTCGGCGAAAACACACTTATGCCCTTCGGTATTTCTGCCTTCCAAAGCCGGTACGAGGGACTCGGCCTCCATATTTGCAGGAATCTGAAGGCCTGCTAATTGCAAGATGGTTGCTCCTATATCTATTTGGCTATAGAGATTATCCAAACGCTGCCCTCCATCGAAACGCCCCGGAGACCAGATGATCGTCGGAACCTTAAGTATTTCGTCGTACATGGTCCACTTTTGTATATGACCATGATCTCCCAAACAATCCCCATGATCTGAAGTAAAAATCACCACCGCATTTTCCAAATAACCCTTTGCCTCAAGAGCTTGTAAGATCTCACCGATCTTCTCATCAATCATCGTCACATTGGCCAAATAGTACGCCCTCAAACGATGAAGTTGCTCCCGAGAAGGGTTCAACGAGAAAACAACTGAATCATGATCGATTTGTGAATTATGCTTCCGCAAAGCGAGAAACGGGGGCGGTTGGCTGGATAGATCTTTCTCGGATACTACAGGAATGGGCAAGTCTTTTTTCAAATAGGGTTCTGCATATCTAAAAGGAGGGTCATATGGCGGATGGGGACCAGGAAAGCCGATTTGCAAAAACAGGGGTGTGGTTTCGGGATAGCGATCGATCCACCACGTGGCCATACCACCCACAAACATGTCGGGATGCATATCTTCCGGCAATTCCCATTCAAATGCACCCATTCGCTCCCTATAATCTTTTAGGTTTCGATACATTACGCGTCCAGGTTTCGGCAGACCTCTCGCGTGCAGAGCTTTGTCCCACTCGTCAAAAAAATATCTTCCTTCCAGATAACGATCTTTGTTTTCCACCACGTAGCGCTCGTGGAAACCGTAGGGAGCCTGATAGGGGTAAGTGTGCATCTTGCCGATGTTTACACAGTGATATCCGCTTTTCGCCAAATCCTCTACCCAAGTTCGAGGCCATTCATCTGCGTTTTTAAAGACGCCGGCAGAGTGAGGATAACCTCCCGTAAACAGGGCAGCACGAGATGGCGCACAAGAAGGCGCGGCGCAAAAACAATTATTCAGAGCTACCCCCTCTTTGACGAGGCGATCCAGATTAGGCGTATCCATGTAGGGAAATCCCAATGCTTGAATGGTGTCGAAGCGCTGTTGATCGGTCATGATTAAAATTATGTTGGGACGATCATTCGGCATTTCATTACTCCTTTCTTATTTAAAAATTGTTTTTCCACTATTTCGCTTTCAACATAAATCCTTCTGCTCGTATCTATGGTTGTCTTTCCTGGCAACACTTTTTATACTTCTTGCCACTCCCACACGGGCAAGGGTCGTTGCGCCCCGTGTTCTTCCAAATGGAGCTATACAATCCTCGCATCTCCTCTTGGATAAAGAGGGGCGATCGCTTCTGCCTTATCATTTGGGCAATCTCTCGCATAAACACAGCAGTATAGTTAAAAAACTGTTTATACCCGGCGCATAGATAGTTTAAGCCACCCTCGCCATTTGGCGTTTTTAAAAAGCGGTCTTTTGGACAGCCACCATTGCAGATAAAGCGCACGTCGCAATCACGGCAATACCGTGGCAAGGCATCTCGCTTATTCTGACCGAACTTCTTCTGCTTGGGCGATTCGACCATGTCGATGAGGGCCTCTTCTCGAATGTTGCCCAACCTATACTCAAGAGAGACAAAATGGTCGCAGGAATACAGATCACCGTTATGCTCCATAACCATGGCTCTGCCACAGGTTTCACCAAGGGTGCAAAGGGCAGGACCAACTCCCATCCAAAGCCCAACGCATTCCTCAAACATCCGAACAAAAACCCGACCGATGTCGTTTTTAACCCACTCGTCGAAAACAGCAATCAAAAAGCGGCCGTAATCTTCAGCCCTTACGGTGCGAGGGCTCACTTTCACATCTTCCATGTGTTCTACTATGGGAATGAATTGAATATACCGCACGCCTTCGTCCTTGAAGAAGTGGTAGATCTCAAGTGGGTGCATAGTATTTAAATTATTAACAGTACATAGGACATTGCATTTTACTCCATGTCCTTGCAGCAAATGGAGCCCACTAAGAACCCGTTTGTGCGTTGAGCGCCCTTCCTTATCGGATCGGTATGAGTCGTGTAATTCCGCCGGACCATCTATGCTAATGCCTACGAGGAAATCGTTTTCCCTGAAAAAATCGCACCATTCGTCGTTTAACAAGATGCCGTTGGTTTGAAATGCGTTTTCTATCCGCCAGCCTTCCGGTACATACTTATTTTGCAGTTCGACGGCCCTTTTAAAAAAATCTATCCCCCTCAAGGTGGGTTCGCCCCCTTGCCATGCGAAGGAAACGACAGGGCCGGGCTGATATTGAATGTATTGCCGGATGAAATCCTCTAAGAGCTCCTCGCTCATCCTAAAATTTTTCTCTTGTGGATATAGATGTTTTTTCTCTAAATAAAAGCAATAGTTGCAGGACAAGTTGCAAATAGGGCCGATAGGCTTAGCCATGACATGAAATGGCGAGGTGGCGTTTTTCATCTTACCAATCACCCATCTTTAAATGAATAAACCGCTTTAAGCATTTGTTATCTATGTATCATTAAACTATATCATCTAATAGAACATGACTGATCTTTTTGTTGTATACAGGCAGGTCTGTTGCCAAAGCCTAAGGCGCAACGATCCGACCCAGACCTGCCTGTATTGCTGGCTACTTCTTCACAAACCCTAACTTCTCCATGAGGGGTTTGTATGCGCCATATTCCTCCTTAAGACTGGAGATCACTTCATCGGGTGTGCGATACTGAATGGTGAGCTTCATACGAGCCATAGCCTCTATAAACTCGGGGTCTTCAAGCGACTGCTTGAAAGCTGCGTGAAGCTTTTCCACCACATCGTCTGGCGTCTTAGCTGGAACGAGTAACATCTTCCAGACGCTGAATTCTGGCAGGTCGAAACCCTGTTCTTTAAACGTGGGGACATCAGGCGCCTCGGCAAATCGCTCCGGCGAGAAAATGCCCAGTGCCCTCAAGTTTCCTGCCTCCACTTGGGGCATACACTCCGTAGGATGCGAGGTAGCGGCATCTACATGGCCGCCAACCAAAGCGGTAATAGCCGGGCCTCCGCCTTCAAACGGCACAGCCTCCGCTTTCACGCCAGCAGAGTCAAAGAGAGCGGCTGGGGCCAAATGCGTAAGGCCACCAGCACCTGAAATGCCATACTTAATAACCTTGCCGGTTTTTTTGGCATCATCGATGAGGTCTTGCGTCGTCTTCCATGGAGATTTAGCGTTGACGGTTAGTATTATTGGTTCATAGCTGAGGCCTATAATGCCGCGGAAGTCGTCAACGCTGTACTGGACGGGGCGAGTCAACGGAACTGTGGTAAAGGCACCGGCTGCTATCTGAAGCACCGTGTAGCCATCGGGATGTGCTCTGGCCACCTCCGCCGCCCCGATTGCTCCATTGGCTCCGGGCCTATTCAACACGACCACGCTTTGGCCCAAATATTTCGGCGCAACCGACGCCAGTGCGCGAGTCATTAGGTCTGAGCTGCCTCCAGCTGCATAAGGGCAAACGATCGTCACCGGTTTAGTGGGAAAACCTGCAGCATTTGCCGGCATCTGTCCCTGAGCCATCACGCCGAAGGCCAAGACTAAAACCGCACAACTCGTCAAAAATCGCCTCATAATCCTTCATCTCCTTTCTTTTGCTTCACCTCGTTGAGCAATCACGCCATTTGATCCTGCGTCCTCAAGTAAGAAACTATCACCTCCCTCGCTTCCTTCACGTGACACTTGGCCGCATTATCTGCGCCAATGGAGTCCCTGCGCTTTATCGCTTGGTATATCTGCTCATGTTGCTGTATCGACCGCTGCGGCCTGCCCGAAAGCGAAGCGGATGTCGCCATTAAGAGCCGCACCTGACTCTGGAGTTTCTTCAGCGCCTCCAAGAGGCGGATGTTACGGCTCGCCTCTGCTATTGCACTATGAAATAGTATATCAACATCGGAATAACGTTTAACCTCGCCACTTGCTATGCACAGTTTGCCATCGTTAAGGTATCCTGCTATCTTAGCGAGTTGATCTTCTGTTGCCATTGTAGCCGCCTTAGCCGCAGCCAATCCCTCGAGGACCTCACGTAGCTCGTAAATCTCCACTACATCTGAAATTGTAAGGAGTGCCACATAAGCACCCTTGCGGGGAATAATTTGCACCAAACCTTCTCCTGCAAGCTTCACTAATGCCTCCTTCACGGGCGTGTAGCTTATACCCAATCGCTGAGCTAAATCGCGCACTAAAAGCTTTGAGCCAGGTTGCAGGGTTTTGGATACAATAGCATCGTGGATAGCTTCGTAAGCCATATCAGCTAAACGCGGTGCGTTTGAAAAATTCTCAAGCTGAACGTCGACTTTCTCTATTTTTTGCCGCTTATAACCTAACATTCACGTTCACTCTTTCTCGTTTGAAATTCTTTTACAAAGCAATGGCTTACATTAAAATTTCAGGTATTCCGACCTAAGCGCTGCGGTAGAGTTTGGTAAGGACGAATTCGCGGTGACCCAGCGCTTCGGCCGCAGTAAGCCTGCCATTTATCGTACGGTTCATAACATCTGAGATTGCGTCTGCCGCCCGATCCAAGGACAACTCGCGGCGGATAATTCCGCTTAAGTCTACGTCTATATGCTCGGCCATCTCTACCACCGTCCGCGGATGGGCCGATATTTTGACTACGGGAACGATGGGATTGCCCACGACATTGCCCTGTCCGGTCGTAAAGAAATGCAACACGGATCCAGCCGCTGCGGTCAGTGTCACCATTTCCGCCGCCGCGGAGGACGAATCCATGAAAAACAGACCTTTGTCGGTCGGCGTTTCAGCCGGCCCCAATACTCCGACGATAGGACATGTGCCGGTTTTCTGTACGTTACCGAGCCCTTTTTCCTCTATTGTGGAAAGCCCTCCGGCAATGTTGCCCTGTGTCGGCTGAGAGCCAAGGAGGTCTACGCCTTGGGACTCGATGAATGCCATATAGTCGCCATAAACTTTCATAAATTTTTCCTTAAGCTCTGGGGTAGCCATGCGCTCGGCTATGAAATCTTCAGCGCCGGTGAGCTCCGAAGTCTCGCCGAAGATCACGGTGCATCCAGCGTTCACAAGCCTGTCAATCAGCCTACCGAGGGCAGGGTTTGCAGCCAGGCCAGATGTCGTGTCAGATTCTCCGCACTTAATGCTAATCGTAAGCTCACCCAAAGATATAGGCTCCCGTTTTATCTCTGATGCGTCCTGCAAAAGCATTTTTGCTATCCTTGATGCTTTTTCTATAGTCTTAAGATCTCCATTATGCTCAATGCTCAAACCTTCTACAGGTTTCTTCGCCACCTTAGAAACGGCATCCACGATCTTGTTAGTCCAGTTGGGCTCTATGCCTATGATGACGGCAGCCGCCACATTTGGGTTGGAAGCAGTACCTATGAGCGTTTTGAACGTAAGCTCCAGATCCTCGCCGAATTGCAATCTTCCATATGGATGAGGGAGGGACAAGGTGCCATGAATCACCCGCGAAGTCACCTCAGCAGCAGTGTTAGATATGTCATCGACCGGCAGTATTATTACGTGGTTTCGCACGCCCACACGGCCATTCGGTCGCCTGAATCCCAAGAGCTCTGTCATAGCCCGTCCCTCCATCTGAGCGATCTGATGTTGTGTATACGCACAAGTTCGCCTGTTTTGATATTAGAAGTGGCTATTCCGATAGGTCTATAGTATTCGATAACATTTGCGCCGGAAGAAATCTCTTTAAGGGCAATCTTATGTCCAATTGGTATGGTATCGAGGACTTCGATTAAACCCTCAAACCCAACCTCATCGAGGGAAACGAAACCTACCCGCTCACCCGGGGCTATTTCTTCCACCGCAACACCCACATCATCACTCTTCACGTGAACCAAAACCTTGAATTTCACGAACACACCCCCTATGGGGGACAAAATGCCTCAACGCTTAAGTTACGAGGAGCATTTATAAAGCCCAAGTCAAATTCTATATTTTAAATTTTTTATGTCAAGCTTCTCGCACCGAAACGTTCACTCTTCGCGCTAAACTCGCTAAAGAGAGATCTTTTGCTAAACCACACTGAAGGGAAAGAGAGTATTTACAGGGAGTCTATGGGAAGGGCTTCGACATTTTAGGGTGTACGTCTTTGGATCACTGATTTTGCTTTGACGCGTTATCGACCTTCCAGAATCGGCAAAAAGAACATGTGTCATGCCATGAAGGCAATCCGCAGATCTTGCACTTGTATGGCGGTTCCTTTTCAGCGCATTCGCCTGCAAACAAATACATATTTTTCAAGTATCCGCGATAAAAAGCCCATTTTGTACCAGGAGACCGCTCTTCCGCACGATTTAGAAGGCGTTTCCACTCGAGAAACGTAGCATCCTCAGCATAAGGGCATTCTTTTTCTACAAAGGATATATTTCTAAGCAGACAATACGTCGTCGTCTCTTTTTCGGTGCAAAGGAATAGAGGTTTTGTCTTAGCGGGATGACCCTCCCCGATCGGGGGAGAATAAGGGCTTCCGTTAGCTAAATATAGCACGTTCCAGTGGAGTATATTGCCAAGCAGCGCTGCAGCCTGGTCGTCGAGGTTGTGTCCTGTGGCGATCACATCGAATCCCTTGGTAATCGCAACTTGATTCATATAATATCTCTTGGTAAGACCGCAGGCGGAACATATGGAGCGATGTTTAGCTCTAGCCTTTTGCATCACTGTCATTCCATGCGCCTGCGTGATATCTACCACAATTAAATCGCATTTTCTATTGCGGACAAAAACCCAACAAAGCTCTTCGCTCTCGTCAGAATAGCCATCGTGAGTTATACCCAAGTTAATATAAAGCCCTGATGTATAATATCCTAACCTTGTAAGGATATCCCACAGGGCGAGGCTATCTTTGCCACCTGAAACAGCAAGGATAATTTTGTCCTTTTTAGAGAACATTTTAAAGTCGGATATCGCCTTTTGTACACGCCTTAACATCCACTCGTCAAAATGGCGAGCACACAATGCAAGACTGTGCTGGCGCAATTTAATTACCGCCTTATCTTTGCAAATGTGACACTTCATGCCCCTTATCCTCCACTGACGGTGTTTATTATTTTCACCTCATCGTCACGGGAAAGCACTTCATCCTCAGTGATTATAGTGCCATTTTTAACAACTACCACTTCGTTTACATTGAGAGAAAGTTTGCTTAAGAGCTTCAAGGCAGACATGGATTCGTCAAATCGGAACTCTGTCCCTTTATAATATACCTTCATACCAAACTACTCCTTTTCCATATTAATATATAAAGTCTAAAGTATAGCACAGTCGCCGCTATGGGTTTTTAAAACACCACAAAGCAACCCCAAATGCCAAAAGCCGAGGACACCTATATCTATTCCCTGGTGTCCTCGGCAAATTAAACACCCCAGCTCATATTTGCTCTTACTTCTTCCCGAAGACCGCCTCGAGCTGTTTGGCGATAGCGTCGCCCATTTCGGAAGTGGTGTTCGTTCCACCCAGGTCTGGAGTTCTTACGCGCCCTTCTTTAACGACAGCGGCTATAGCATCGACGACGCGCTTCCCCCACTCTTCAAGGCCAATGTGATCGAGCATCATGGCGGCTGCCCATATCGTGGCTATGGGGTTTGCCCTGATCATGCCTTTATATTTGGGGGCAGAACCGTGGATTGGTTCAAACATCGATGGAAATTCCTTCTCGGGGTTGACATTTCCGCCCGGGGCGAAGCCCAACCCACCTTGGAGCGTAGAGGCTAAATCAGTCAGAATGTCGCCAAAGAGATTAGAAGCCACTACGACATCGAAGCTCTCAGGTTTCCTGATCAAAAACATCGTCATTGCATCAACTAATACGTGCTCCGCTTCTACATCGGGAAATTCTTTGCTGACAGCGTTAAAGACCTCATCCCAGAAGACCATCGAATGCTTCAAGGCGTTCGATTTGGTTATTGAGGTTACCTTTTTCCTGCGCTTCCTCGCTAAGGAAAAGGCATATCGCATTACCCTTTCCGTCTCCCTACGGGTAAATACGCTCACCTGCATAACGACCTCGTGGGGCGTTCCTGGATATGACCTGCCGCCGATATCTCCATATTCGCCTTCTACGTTCTCTCTTACGAAAACCATATCGATAGCTTTTTCTTCTTTAAGAGGATAAGGAGCACCAGGAAGGCGTTTGACCGGCCTTAAGTTCACATACTGGTCAAATCCGCGGCGGATAGCGAATATCAAGGTCTGGGCTCCTATGTGATCGGGGACTCTCGGGTCTCCAATGGCACCCATCAAAAGGGCGTCAAATTTCTTAAGCGTATCAAGCCCATCTGCAGGCATCGTAACGCCATGCTCCAGGTAGTACTCGCATCCCCAAGGAAATGACGTAAAATCCAAAGAGATATTTCCATCGAGCTCTTCCACAGTCTTCAGCACCTTAAGTGCCTCTGCCGTAATTTCCGGGCCTATACCATCACCGGGAAGCACTCCTATTTTGAAAACCTTCTTGCTCACCATATCTCACCATCCATTCGTTTTGTATAAGAGTTAGGCATAACCGCCTCAACTACCACCTTGGCCCAATCGCTCACTCAGGCATTTTATGATATCATCTGCCATCGTTTCAAGATCATAATCGGGTGTCCAGCCCCATTCTTTTCGAGCACAACTATCATCCAGGCTGTTCGGCCACGAATCGGCGATGGCTTGTCTCACCGGGTCCACATCGTATTCTATTTCAAAATCCGGGATACGCTCCTTAATTTCATCAGCTAACTCTTGAGGGGTGAAGCTCATGGCTGTCACATTGTAACCATTGCGGTGCACAAGCTTGCTCGGCTCGGCTTCCATAAGGGTGATGGCAGCCTTAACTGCATCGGGCATATAAAGCATAGGCATCATCGTATTTGGCCTCAAATAACACGTATAACGTCTCTGGGTCAGGGCAGCGTAGAATATCTCCGTGGAATAATCGGTGGTTCCCCCGCCAGGCATGGAACTGCTCGAAATTACGCCCGGATAACGCACGCCTCGCGTATCTACACCGTATTTCTTGAAATAATAGTTGCACATCAGCTCGCCTGCCACCTTCGCTATACCGTATATTGTGGTTGGGCGCTGGATCGTATCCTGAGGCGTGTTGTCTTTCGGCGTTTCCGGGCCAAAGGTGGCCATAGAACTCGGGAAAAAGAGAGAGCAACCGTGCTCACGAGCTACCTCCAAAACGTTATACAACCCATCAAAGTTCACGCTCCAAGCCTTCTTGGGATCTGCTTCGGAAATAGCAGAAAGCATGGCGGCTAAGTGATAGATCGTTCCTACATTGTACTTATCGACGGCTCCTTTGATCGACGAAACGTAGGTACAATCGACAACCTCACAAGGGCCGGATTCGGATATCTCGGCAGGTGGCTTACGCTTATGTATGCCGCACACTACGTTATCACCGCCGTACTTTTCCCTCAACGCTAAGGTCATATCATACCCTATCTGACCCGTCCCTCCGGTCACCAGAATCCTCTTCACGGGAATGCGCCCCCTCGTCATCTTTCAACAGTCTGGCGTTCCACCTCGCACAGCCTATCCACGCCTATCATCCCTTCTATTTTCGCAATGACCTCATTATAGCGCGGCGCCTCAAACCCCACAAAGCCACCAGAAGTGGGCGCCCGTCCTTGTTCTTTGATCATTCTGTTGATGCTTAAGGCTGCGCCTATCGTAGCAACTATCGTAGTTATAGGATAGATAATTATTTGATAACCGAGACTCGAGATTTCCTGCCATGTGAGGGTTTCTTGAATTCCCCATTTTGATCCATATCCAGCCATAGCAAGCAACGGCATATTTTCCGGCACGGCGTCCCTTACTCGCTTCATTTCGTCCACATCACAAACCTGAGGCATAATAGCGTCTACCCCGACCTCAGATAGGGCGTTGACTCGTTCGAGCACGGCTTCTATTGTGCCGCCTTCTGCTGCTCTTCTGGCGTCTGTCCTTGCAATGATCATAAAGTTCTCGTCATTTCTTGCTCTGAGGGCATATCCCAGCCTCTCAATATGTTCTTTTAAGGGTACAATGTGTTCTTTCCCGGCATAATAATGAACGCGTTTCGGATAAACCTGATCTTCTATATGCATAGCGCTTATGCCGGCATTCTCATACTCCTGGACTGTGCGCATGATGTGCAAAGGATCTCCGAAGCCGGTATGCCCATCTACTATAAGCGGAATCTCCAAAAGACGCAGAGCCCTTCTGGCATTTTCGACTTGATCCAGAAGCGTCAAGAGCGGCTCGGTAGTCCCTAAGGCCGCGCCTGTCATCCAGCCGCCCATATAAGCGGCGTTAAATCCCAGCTCCTGCACCACGGAAGCAGTTACGGCATCATAGCAACCAGGCGCTACCACCGTTTCACCGTTGTTCAAATGCTCTTTTAGAGAGCACCTTGCATTGCGAGGGCCTCTCATGCCTCATTCCTCTCTTTCTCCGTATGTCTTACATATAACCCAACAAACTTGGTAAATAAGAGGCAATTGCTGGAATGTAAGTTACCATTAACACGACCACAATAAGAGCTACTATAAATGGCAATATCGGTTTTACAATATCATCAAATTTAATTTTAGCAATACTACTTACCACAAATAGATTTAACCCAACAGGTGGGGTAACTTGTCCTATAGCCAAATTTATCGTCATAACTATGCCAACAACTAGTGGATTGATATTTAAACTGCGCATAATTGGCAAAAATATCGGAGTAATCAATACTATACAGGCAATGGAATCTAAAAACATGCCAGCTATAAGCAAGACAACGTTAAACAATAGTAAAATTAGATAAGGATTCTCCGTAATGGAAAGGACAAGGCTGCCTATCCTCTGCGGAACCTGCTCGCTCGCCAAAAACCACCCAAAGAACATGGCAGCCGCGATCAACATGAGGATGTTGGCGGTGGACTTTGCGGAATCCTCGGTCACTTTGAATAGATCTTTCCATCTCAATTCGCGATACACAAACTTGCCAATTATTAACCCATACGCAGAAGCCACAATGGCCGACTCGGTCGGAGTGAAAACTCCGCTATATATACCACCCAATATTATTATCGGCATTAATAATGCAGGAAAGGCATCAACAAAAGAAACAAAGAACTCTTTAAAGCTAAAAGACCCCTCGCCCACATAGCCCTCTCTCTTAGAAAAATAATAATTGAGAACCATAAGCGCTACGCCCATCAAAATGCCCGGGAATATGCCACCAAGAAATAGCCCAGCTATTGAAACTTCCGCATTGACTCCATACACAACCATTGGAATGCTCGGTGGTATTACTATGCCTATAGTTCCAGCGGCTGCGATCACCGCAGCAGAATATTTTCTATCGTAGCCCTTTTCTTCCATCGGAGGGATCATAATGCTACCAATAGCAGCTGCCGTGGCAGGCGACGACCCGGATATGGCGGCAAAAAACATGGAAGCGAGAATGGAGACCATAGCAAGCCCGCCTGTAATAGCTCCTACAACAGAATATGCAAACCTGACCAACCTCTTAGAAATGCCGCCTCTCGTCATTATGTTCCCAGCGAGGATAAAAAATGGGATGGCCATCACGGGGAAAGAGTTGACACCTTTGACCATCATTTGAGGAGCTATCATCAACGGGACGGAAGTGCCAAAGAGCGTAGCAAATATGCCCGCTAATATCAGAGAGAAAGATATCGGTATCCCAATTAATAGAAATACAAAGAAAAACACAAAAGAAAGTAGCGCCATTCACATCAACTCCTCATCAATTAGTTGCCTTTTGGTTAATGGTACAAATCAAGTGATAGGCAAAATTAACGGCAGACAGCAAAAAACCCAAGGGATAAGCAAAATAAACATAGGCCATCGGTATTTGCATAGAAGGCGCAAGTTGAGCAAAAGTCCTCCTGGTTACGTCCCAACCAACTTTTGCGAGAATTAAAGCCATAAAGATGCAGACGGAATAAGCTATAACAGTAATAACCTTCTTTTTGCTAAAACTAAGCCTGCTCACAAAATATTCCACCCCTACGTGGCCAAGCTCCTTCACGGAAACGGCGGAGCCCAGAAAAACGACCCATACGAAAAGAAAGCGCGCGAGCTCTTCTGTCCAGCTCAGTGGCAATTTGAAAACATAACGAAACAAGACTTGGATCAAAGTAACTATACTCATAATCGTAAAGAGGGGCACTATAATCAAAATGACCATTCTATTTAGCTTATTAATAGCCATATTAAAGGCGTGCACAAGATCACCACCTTTGTAGATAAGCCATCGAGTAGGAAGAGTTTGTATCTACTTCCTACTCGATGATCACGCAATATAAATCTATTTGGATGTAGCTATTATTTCGTTAAAAACATCTCCAAACTTCGGTCCGTACTTATCGTAAACCGGTTGAACGGCCTTCTTGAATGCGGGAATATCGGGATTCTCGACAAATTGAACGCCTTTATCTTTTGCCTCTTGCAAATATTGTTTATCCCTCTCCGCTGATAAGTTTCTCTCATAAGCACCTGCTTCGATGGCGGCCTCTTTAAGAGCTTTTTGTTGGTCGGGAGTCAACCTCTCCCAAACCAGTTTGCTTATTATCAACGGCTCAGCTGTGTACAAGTGACCCGTAAGGGAACAATGTTTCTGCACTTCGTAAAATCGCGATTCGATCAAGTGAGCCAGTGGGTTTTCTTGACCGTCAACCACTCCAAGTTGCAATGCCGAATAAAGTTCACCGAAAGAAATCGGCGTAGGAAGCGCTCCCAACGCTTTGAACGTGTCGATGCTCACGGGGCTTTCTGGAACGCGAATTTTAAGCCCCTTGAGATCATCCGGCGTATGGATCGGCCTAACGTTGTTCGTGATGTGCCTAAACCCATTTTCCCAGTATGCCAAAATCACCAGCCCGACGCCCTCAACCTTTTTGGCCACACGCTCACCAACAGGACCATCTAAGATGGAGTATGTCTGTTCTCTGGTAGTGAATATGAAAGGCAAGTCGAACACTCCGATGAGCGGTTCAAAGTTAGACACGATCATCGAAGAAGTGAGGACCATGTCGATCGTGCCAAATTGCGCTCCCTCTGTGCTCTCCCTTTGCGGCGCCAAAGAGTCCGAAGGGTAGACCTGCACCTTGACCTCGCCACTGGTTTTTTGCTCAACCAATTCAGCGAATTTTAGTGAGCCAAGTTGGTAGTGATGGGTGGGAGCACCCGTATGGCTCAGCTTCAGGAGAACCTCCTTAGCCGAAGCTCCCGAAGCAAAAAGCCCCAATACAAAAAAACTGAGAACTAATATCACGGCAAATGACCTCTTCATATAGTGACACCTCCTGCCTCTTTATTTGATGAGCTCAAAACTCTTGATCCCTCACGCGCCTTTCAAACAAACTAAAGAAGGTGCTGCTTTGCGTACTCGATTAAGCCGCCTGCTTCTGCTATTTCTTTGGCCAGCCGCGGCATGGGGCTGGCTTTAAACTTGAGGCCGCTGGTAACGTCCTCTATAGTTCCGCTTTCCAGGTCAACTGAAAGTTCGTCCCCATCCCCAACGGCATCCACTGCTTCCGGTGCTTCCAATATGGGAAGACCTATGTTGACACAATTCCGGAAGAATATCCTGGCAAAAGATTTGGCAATGACACAGGAAATGCCCAAACCTTTAAGGGCAAGCGGCGCGTGTTCTCTCGAGCTGCCGCACCCGAAGTTCTCCTCAGCCACCACGATGTCTCCTGGTTTAGCACTTTTGGCAAAATCGGGGCGGATGTTTTCCATACAGTGTCTACCTAATTCTTTGGGATCCTGTAGGTTTAGGTATTTCGCAGGTATCACAGCGTCCGTGTCCACATCCCTGCCGAATTTCCAAACACGACCCTCGATCTTCATGAAAGTACCTCCTCTGGGCTCCCTATGCGTCCCAACACGCCAGAAGCGGCCGTTACTGCTGGGTTAGCGAGATAAACTTCACTTTTTGGATGTCCCATCCTGCCGATGAAGTTTCGATTGGTGGTAGAGATTGCCTTTTCGCCCTCAGCGAGCACACCCATATGCCCTCCTAAGCATGGTCCACATGTTGGCGTGCTGAAAGCAGCGCCGGCATCCAAGAAGATCTCTACGAGGCCTTCTTTTAAGGCATCTTTGTAAACGCGTTGCGTGGCTGGTATGACAATCATCCTGACATGAGGATGAACCTTTTTGCCTTTTAGCACGGAAGCCGCTATCTTTAAATCTTCCAACCTGCCATTTGTGCACGAGCCGATTACAACTTGATCTACAGATATACCTCTGAGCTCGCTCACGGGCTTGACGTTTGCCGGGCTTGATGGACAAGCTACCAAAGGCTCCATATCGTCCACATCTACCCGTATCTCTTGAGCAAAGTGAGCATCTGGGTCGCTGACCTCAGGGACAAACGCCTTTTTCGCCTTCGGTTTGACGTATTCGATGGTTTTTTCATCTGGCTCGATAAAGGCCGTTTTTGCCCCGGCTTCAACCGCCATATTGCACATGGTAAACCTGCCATCCATCGAAAGCTCTCTTATGGCAGCGCCTGAAAATTCGATAGCCATATACCTCGCTCCATCAACCCCGATCTCGCTTATTGCTGCCAACACCAGGTCTTTGCCGCCGACCCATGGGCGCAGTTTTCCGCTGAAGACAAATTTGATCGTTTCTGGCACACGAAACCAGAGTTTGCCTGTTGCCATAGCCACGGCCGCGTCGGTGCTGCCGATACCTATGCCCAGTGCACCCGCGGCACCATATGTGCATGTATGAGAATCGGCACCGACTATCAAGTCTCCTGGCAAGGTCAACCCCTCTTCCGGGAGAAGTGCGTGTTCAATTCCCATCCTTCCGATTTCGTAATAATGCGTTATTCCATGTTCGCGGGCGAATCCTCTAAGAAGCTTTGAATTTGAGGCCGATTGCACGTCTTTGTTTGGCGTAAAGTGATCGGGCACCAGGGCTATTTTGTCTTTATCGAACACGGTTTTTGCACCAATTTTCTTGAATTGCTCTACAGTTAGAGGAGAGGTTATGTCATTGCTCAAGACCAAATCCACATTGGCAAAGACGAACTCCCCTGCTCTTACATCTTTACCTGTATGCTTTGAAAATATCTTTTCGACCGCAGTCATGCCCATGATCCCATGCCCCCCTTCAGTTCAATCGGCTGCGCTTCTCCCCGTGGCGTATTTGCGCTCCTTTTCGCGGATCGTCGGCAGGCCTACGAGCTCATTAAACTTGTCGAAGGGTATCATGCGCTCGAGCATCCCGGCAGTGGTGCCAGTTTTTTTAAGCTCATTCATGAGATCCAAAACCGCTTTAGCTTCGACATAAGTAGAAGAAACTGGGTATATGGCTATGTTGTAGCCTATTTCCTGTAGCTCTTGAGCAGACAAAAGAGGGGTTCTTCCGTGCTCTATCATGTTGGCTAAAACCGGCACTTTGAAGCTTGATGTGATCTTTTTCATCTCTTCTACCGACTCGGGAGACTCGACGAAGATTATGTCGGCACCCGCTTCCTCGTAGGCCTTGGCTCGCTCTATAGCCGCATCGATACCGAAGTTGGTCCGCGCGTCTGTACGAGCCATTATCATGAAGTCATCATCAAATCTGGCATCGCAGGCTGCTTTGATCTTACCGACCATCTCCTCTGTCGATATCACTTCTCTACCGAGCATGTGACCGCACTTTTTGGGAGCCACTTGGTCCTCTATCTGAATGCAAGCCACTCCTGCCTTTTCGTAGAGGCGCACCGTCCTTTGCACGTTTATGGCGTTGCCGAAGCCCGTATCGCCATCGGCTATAACGGGAACACTTACAGCTTCGACAATGTTAGCTGCCCTAAAAGCCATCTCAGTTTGTGTTAAAAGCCCTACATCGGGTTGACCGAGCACGCTGGCCGATGTGCCGTAGCCTGTCATGTAAACAGCTTCAAAACCCGTCATTTCGATGATTTTAGCTGTGAGGGCATCGTGAGTTCCTGGTGCTACCAATATTTGGTTACGAGACAGAAGCTCCCTTAAGCGTTTTGCAATCTTGTTCACCACGTCCATGTTCACCTCCACATAAATTTAGACAAACTCATAACTACAGAGCAGCGGGCTTTTCTTCAGGCAGAAGAGAGCCTGTATCTGTTTTTTTCTGGACGTCTGCGAAGCCCGTTTTACGCCGCACGAAGTAGCTGTAAGCGCGGTTCTCCTCGAGCGTCTTGATGTCAGCCCGGCGAAGTGCTTTAATCACTTCGTAGTGAAGGCGTGCCGTCTCTTCCAAGCTTTCGGCATGCTTTAAGTCTTCCATGATGCCCAAGAGGATTTGATAATGTATATTTGTCAGTATCTTCCGCGTAAGCCGTAAGCCCGATTTTCTCCACAAGTACTGGTGGAACTCTATATCCAACGCCATGAATTTGGGCAAGATCACCTCCCTAAGAGCTTCTTCCTGAGAAGAATCGACCATCTTATCGACGAGATGCACCAGGTACGCCAGATCATCCTCTTCTAACCTCTTTTTATTGATGAGGTCTTTGTATATCTGCATCTCCAAGAAAAAGCGCAAGTTGTAAAGTTCCTCCATCTCGTTCTCGGTGAAAGCAGCCACATAGCTGCCTTTTCGCGGAACTATCTTCACTAACCCTTTTGCCGCAAGCTCGCGCAGGGCCTCGCGAATTGGAGCCTTGCTCACCTCAAGCTCAATTGCAATGTCTGATTCGTTCAGCCAATCCCCAGGTTTGTACCTCCCAGAAAAGAGAATAAGGTCAATTATCTTATCTCGCACGGCAGCGGAAAGGCTCTTATAGGCAAGCATATTTTCCATTTATTCAGTCCCTTCTACTTTCGAAAGTCGAACGATTGTGATAAAAGGATAGCATAAACAACGCAAGGAATGCAACTCTGACTTTTATTAACCATATAAATTGAGTCTAAAGTCCTACTGGTATCGAATAATAGTTGCACCTGAGTGTCCAGATAGCTTACCAATAATACTAAGGAAGGCATGCACTGTTTTGTTCTCTTAGGTCCCACTCTTCTTGAGAAATGAGACATGGGGCAATCACAGGGCAGTCCAAACATCTTCGCTTGTGTCAACGTCTGGTAAAGGACTTGGCAAGAATATGAACTGTTTAAATGTCACCTATATATTTACAAACCACCTCAGGATGAGAAAGAGGCTTGCTGAACATCCTCAGAGGTGTGGTGTTGCGACAAATTAACCAAAGGACAGAGGAAAAGGTGGTTAATGCCTGGTGCATATTGAGATACGGTTTTTTTAAAGTTTTTGTTCAAGAGTTTCTTAGAGTTTTCTTAAAAAAGTTACCGAGAGCCCAAAGACATGTGGCCTAAGGGCTCCCGGTAAAAATATGACCTTTACTGTTTCAAGCCCGCCAATATCTTTTCAGGTTTTGCGGGTAACTCCTTGATGCGGATGCCGACAGCGTTGTAAATGGCGTTGAGGATAGCAGCGTGTGAAGCGGAATGCGGCAGCTCGCCGGTCCCGCTGGCTCCGAAGGTGCCGAATTCGCGGGGCGTTTCCATGTGGATCAGTTTTATGTCGTCTGGGATATCTTTGGCGTAAGGCAGGCCGCAACTGATGAGATTATCGTGTTTGTGTACATCGTCGAAATCTTCCGTCAGCGCAAAGCCGATGCCCTGGGCGATGCCGCCGTATAACTGCCCTTCCACCACGGCGTAATTGTTTATCTTCCCCACATCGTCCACGAGGGTGAACCTTTCGACAGTGGTTTTGCCGGTGTTGACATCGACGGCCACCTCGGCCATGAACACGCCGAACTGGTGGTTGGCGAAAGGATAGCCCTGGCCGGTCTCATCGTCTATCGGCACACCAAATTGCACTTCGCCGTCGACGTTACGGAGCGTAGCCTTCCAGTAACCTTCGTAGGTCGTGGGGATTCCTTCTTCAATCATCTCTTCGTAAGTTCGGTAGGTTCCGTCGGGTCTGCGCATCGCGTCGAGCAATTGCCTGCAGCTGTCCACGATCGCACCGCCCGTCATCACCTGGCTCCTGCTGGCCGAGGCGTTACCGCTGTTTGGCGCCTTGGCCGTGTCGTTGCAGACGAGCTTAATTTGCTCAGGTTTTATGCCGATGGGTTTTAACGCTTCGTGCGCCGTGCCAATACAGCCGATATCAGCCCCCTGACCATGATCTTCCCATGTGTTGTATAGGATTACGCCATCTTTGGTCAGCTCGATAGCACTGTGAGATTCGTCCGGGCCGTCCCTGTTGCAATCGTAAATGCCGATCGACACGCCGACTCCTCTTTTGACTGTATCTGTTGAAAGGGCAGCTGCCCGTTTCTTCGCCTCTTCGTAAAAAGGCTTGATCCTCGTTACCATTGCCTGGAGCGGATACACTTCAGGCTTTTGTCCGCTCGGCATCGTTCCGCCTGGGCGGATAAGGTTTTTCTCCCTAAATTCGAGCGGATCCATGCCCACTTTTTCGGCGAGCATGTCCATGGCGACTTCCTCGGCGAGATAAGTCTGAGGTGCGCCGTAACATCTAAAGGCACCGCACCATTTGTGATTTGTGAAGAAGGTATAGCCACGGCCACGGATCCTTTCAACCCCATAAGGCGCTCCCATGAATTGGGCCTCTCTGTTGGTGAGGTCCTGACTGGCTTCCGAATAGGGCCCATGGTCGACATACCAGGTGTGCTCAAGCCCCACAAGCTTCCCCTTTTCGTCGGCTCCTATGCGAAGCTTTATGAGGAAGGGGGAACGCTTAGGCATACGCAGGATATTCTCCTTCATGTTGAGCCGCATGTAAACGGGCCGTCCCGTGGCGATGACGCAGGCACCGATGAGGGCTTCATTGGTAACGGCTATCTTGTATCCAAAGGTGGCGCCTGTGTTGTTCTGGACCATGCGGATCCTTGAGGGTGGCACTCCCAAACCGCGGGCTATCGCCGTTTGGTGCAGATATAAGGCTATGCTTTTGTTTTGAATTGTTAGACGGCCTTCTTCGTCGAAATAACCGAAGCCACAATCCGTTTCAATCGTCAAATGTGGCTGCCTGGAACTCAGGAACGTTTCTTCCACCACGTAGGGGGCCTTGTCCAAAAGAGGAGCCGGGTCCTCTCCCTTTACTATGGGCCGTTTGTTGAAGCAGTTAGGCATGTCGTCGATGCCTTCGATCTCGTCATAGACCTTGATGGCGTCTTTGGCCATGGCGTCTTTGATGTTAAGCAGTGGCGGAAGTTCCTCCAGCTCGACTTTCACCTTTACGGCAGCGGCCCTGGCTTCTTCCTCTGTAGTTGCGCAAACGATGGCCACCGCCTCTCCCCATTGGCGGATCTTGTCTCCTTCCTCTACGAGGATGCGGCGTTCCCAGCCGTTGGTCGTGGCGGTTTTAGAGCCCACTTGGCCCCTGATCCTGTTCGTGCCCTTGTTAGCGTAGATGTCTGCTGTCGTTACGATCTTATATACTCCTGGCATCTTTTCGGCTTCGCTGAAGTCTATCTTTTTGACTATGGCGTGGTGAGTTTCGGGACATACGCAAACGGCAAATAACGTCTCGTCGGGCAGCTTTAACGCCACGTCATCGCCAAAGTCCCATGTACCGGTGGCCTTATAGACTGCGCTTGGCCTCGGGAACCTGCTGCCCCAGACCGAACCATCCCTGCCTAACATTTCAGAAAAATCCGTCATCTCTTCTTCGCCCCGGAGGACTTTAGCGGCAAGCATTACGGCATCGACTATTTGTATGTAGCCATTACACCTGCAGGCGTTGCGGTTTTTGTGGAACCACTCTCGGACCTCTTCGCGAGTTGGGTTCAGGTTTTCGTCCAGTAAGGCCTTTGAGCTCATAATGAAACCTGGCGTGCAAAAACCGCACTGTATGGCGCCAGTTTTTACGTAAGCCCACTGAAGCGCATGAAGCTTGTCGGGCGTTCCCAAACCTTCTATGGTCAAAATTTCAACGTCTTCTGGCACTCTATCCCATCTTACGATGCAGGAACGCATGAGCTTGCCGTTCATGATGACTTCACATGCTCCGCATTGGCCTGATCCACATCCGAGCTTTGTGCCCGTTAAGCCCAGTTGTTTTCTTATTATGTTGACTAGCATGGTGTCGGGGGAGGCTACTACGTGATGAGGATATCCATTGACCCTAATGCTTTTCCTTAAGTACTGTTTCATGATTTCCCTCCTCGTTTTTCTCGGATGCCTAAAGCGGTTTTTATAAGTCCTCCTCCCTTCCAACCGTACGTTTTGCTTTAAGCATTCGCTTTAAATCGTTTTAAGGAGGTTAAAAAAGGGTCACCTCTTATTAAGGAGGCGACCCTTTTGCCAAAGAAGGCTTACGTTTTTTGTAAGCGCTCTTCAGCGCCTCCTCCTTTCCAAATAACGGGAGGCTTTCCCGTTTCCGGGAAAACCTATCGGTCGCCGCCCATAGGGAATAGAGAATTCCCCTTAGGCACGACGACTCGGAGGTTTGGTTTTATAAAATCTCTTAATTCTAATACCTTATGCCTTTACCTTATATACCTTGACCGCTTAGAACAGGTTTATGACGATGCCATTACACGAACGCTGCTTTAGGAAGCTACATAGAAGCTATATACAGGGCTAAAGATGCGAAATTTAGCCTACAGGAAAACTTTGCGCGTTTCGGCAATAGCGAGGCCATCGCCAAAAAGCACTCCACTCCATGACGAGCAAAAAATCCACAAGCGCGGCGTTAAGCAGTAAAAGTTAACCAAAGGGGGCAAAGCCAGCAACAGAAAGCTTTTCCGCATAAGGGTCAGGGCGCGACACGCCTTCGGCGCCGTCAAGAATATACTCAGTTTCGTCAAGGTACATTGCAAGGACCTGGCCAAAAATACGAACTGCCTGTGTATCGCTTTCGCCCTCGCTAACCTCTTCATGGTGACAAAGAGGCTTCTTGAGCATCCCTCGAGATGTAGTGCCTCCAAAAACTGGTCAAAAGGCCGGGAAAAGCTAAAAACTCAGGCTAATAAAGCCCTCAAAAAAATGCAGAGACTACCTAACATATATTGAAAACGGTCACTTTCACGCCGATTCTTCCACAGTACGCACTGTTATCAATTTCAAGTGATAAAAGGAAAAGGACAGGTACGAACAAAGTCTCTCACATGTTTTAATGTCACTACAGCCACCTTACAGCTATCTTTTGCATGCTCATTTTTATGCAATCTCGTTTCTCTCGAGGAATTTTTTGCTTCCACATGATTTTAGCAATCGACTCCTCCGCTGTCAACCTACCGAGTTGCCTCACTTAAAAATCAAAGTGAAATTATCATTCCAATCAACCCGAAAATCCGGAAAACTTTAATCATCGTACGCCTCATCGCCTCAAGTTGTTGGCTATACGGAGCAGCTCATCAGCAGTCTGAATGGTTTTGGAGTTGGCTTCGTATGCCCTTTGAGCGATGATCATGTTGACCATCT
>NZ_JADEVE010000026.1 GCF_016125955.1 Acetomicrobium sp. S15 = DSM 107314
TCCTTCAAAGAAGGCCTAAGATGGAGAGGTGGGATTAGGAGCGAAACCAAAACCCTGTCCCCTTCTTGTTTGACTTATGATTTTTTATAATTCTAAATTTACAGTATTTTTAAGATTTAAGTTTAAATTATAAAATAACAACGACAACGGCATCGAAACCCGCGTCAGTCCCGGAGATACCGCTATAGCTTTCAGGGGCTAAAGACACGGTATACGCAACGCCGGCGACGACCCCTTGGTATTTTGGGCGATAATAGCTGCATAGTTAAAAATCCTAAAAATATTTGAAGATTACGAATATATTTTAAGGGGTTGACAAGGGG
>NZ_JADEVE010000027.1 GCF_016125955.1 Acetomicrobium sp. S15 = DSM 107314
CATGTCTTCCCACTTGATGGGCGGACCGGCGTGCAGGAAGGTCCTCTCATTGAGCCCAGGAATTGTGTCCTTGGCTATGCCCATATCCACCAAAACTGGCTGAGCGCTGAGCAGCCTGTTCAGCGCTTCCTGGTTAGCTTGTTCTAAATCGATCAAAACTCATGCACCTCCCCTTACGTGGCGGCCGGTCAAGCGTTGCGCTTTTGGGCGGCCGGTTGCATAAAGCGCTATCGCGGGGAGGAAGCCAAAGCGGAAATCCTGGTAACCTGGGGTCCCTATGCCGTCGTTCGAAATCCCCTCTATTTGGGCAACGGCC
>NZ_JADEVE010000028.1 GCF_016125955.1 Acetomicrobium sp. S15 = DSM 107314
TGCCGGTCGCGCCTGCGTGCGGCGTCGACCCTGTCGCCGGCCCCTTCCGCGGCCGCTCCGGCAATCCACACAACACCCCCCCCGCCCCTCCTCTTTTTTGCATCTTGGGAGGTATAGCATGAAGCCGCGAGATTTAGTGGAGGCATCCCTGTTGGTGGCCTTGTCGGTAGTACTGTTTATGGCCTCGAATTACTTACCCCTGCTTGGGATGGTCGTGTCGCTCTTTTGTCCCGTGCCTCTGGTTATAATGGGGTTGCGCGCCTCTGTTCGCGGTGCGATTTTGGGCGCAGCCGTAGCCTCTCTACTTGTGACTGCCCTCGTCGGGGTGATGGGAGGGGCGCTCTTCCTTTTTGGCTTCGCCATCCTGGGTGTCAGTCTCGGATATTTTGCGCGCCGCTTCGGCAGGGCCACGGAGATATTATTCTATGGTGTGCTCGTGTCGCTGGCGAGCAAAATCTTATTGATAGCTGTCGTCAAGGCGGCAACTGGTGTGAATCCCATGGCCATGGATCCGAGCGCTTTGAAGGAAGGAATGGGATGGGCTGCGGGATTGTTCGAAGGGATGGGGCTTTCGGCCGACTCACTTCAAAAGCAGATAGACCAAATGAGCCAGATCTTGCATCTCATGTTTCCAGCAGTGTTGGTTATGGCCTCCGCGCTGGATTGCGTATTGAGCTACGCAGTGAGCGCTTTTGTGCTCAAGAGGATAGGGAAGGGATGGTTGCCGCCGATACCCAATTTTGGCGGTTGGCGCTTCCCAAAGAGCCTTTTTTGGGCCTACCTCGTTTCTTTCCTCTTTACGTTGTTGGGAGGCGGCAAGGGCTTCCTCTTTTTGGTAGGTTTGAATTTAAGGCTCGTGGTAACTATGCTTTTTTTCTTGGAAGGCGCTGCCGTGTTGTGGTATTTTCTCGCCCGTAAGGGCCTTCCGACAGCGTTGCGCGTAATGGCATGCGTCTTTGTGGTCCTTGTGCCATTTTTGTCGAACGCGTTGGTGATCTTGGGCATTGTCGATCTGTGGTTGGATTTGAGGTCTCGTTTCGGGAAGTGATGCCTATTGCGGTATCGCATCATTCTTCACTGATTGAAACCGTTTTATTGTAGTTAAAGCCGCAAAGCCGAAATGAGCGAGGCGAGAGGTGAAATGAATAAATGAAGGTGATATTGAAGCAGGATGTGGAAAAATTGGGCAGGCGCGGCGATCTTGTGGAGGTGGCCGATGGCTACGGCCGCAATTTCTTGATTCCACGAGGTCTTGCTGTTGAAGCGACCGAAGCAAAGTTGAGAGAGTGGAAGAGCATCCAAGAGGGGAAGGCAGCGCGGGAAAAGAGATCTGAGGAGGAGGCCAGAGCGAAGAAGAAGAACCTCCAGGGCAAGCGGATAACGGTCAAAATGAGCGCCGGAGAGAAGGGCAGGCTCTTCGGCAGTGTCACCACAGCCCAACTGGCCGAGGCTATAGAGGAGCAATTGGGAATTAAAGTCGACAAGAAGCTCATCAAGATCGAGGAGAACATCAAGCAAATCGGCGTATTTCCGTTCAAGGTCAGGCTTTATCCCGGTGTTGAAGCCGAGCTCTCCGTGAAGGTGGAGGCAGGTTAGCATGGCGCTCCCTTTAGATCGAGTTCCTCCTCATAATTTAGAGGCCGAGCGCGCTGTCCTCGGATCATGTCTGCTGAGCCAAGATGCGCTGATCGTGGCCGTTGAGGGGCTTTCCCCCGCTGATTTCTATGATATGCGTTATAAGCAGGCCTTTGAAATGGTCAGCGATATGGTACGAAAGGGGAAGCCCGTAGATCCTCTCACGTTTTTGGAAGAGGCGAACCGCAGGGAAATGGCGGATCGTTTGGGCGGTCAAGCTTTTGTGGCCGAGCTTATCGATGCCGTCCCCACGACGGCTAACGTGGAATATCACGTGCAGATAGTGCGCGACAAAGCGATCCATCGCCGTCTCATCCAAGCGGGCGGAGAGATAGCGAAGCTCGGCTATGCCGAGGATAAGGAACTGGATGAGGTTTTGGACGAGGCGGAGCGTACCCTCTTTGAGGTGACCCAGAGGGGAAGCGGCGTGTCTTTCCGCCATGTAGGGGCCATATTGAGCTCTACCTTTCAAGAGATAGAGGCGCGCTTCCACCAAGGCGGGCACATTACAGGCGCTCCCTCCGGCTTTATAGATTTGGACAGGTTGACCGGCGGTTTTCAGCCCGGGAGTCTCAACATCATAGCGGCCCGCCCCTCCATGGGTAAAACTGCCCTTGCGCTCGGCCTCGCCATGCACACTGCCTTGGAGTTCAGATCTCCGGTCCTCGTGTTCAGCCTGGAGATGAGCGCCGAGCAGCTGGTTCAACGCATGCTCGGCGCAGAGGCTCGCGTTAACATCCACGACTTGAGGACCGGTGCCTTCGCAGATGAGGCGTGGGACGACCTGGCCGAGGCAGCAGGAAGGCTCTCTCAGGCCCCGATATACATAGACGACAGTTCGCTCCTTTCAACGATGGACCTGAGGGCTCGCTGCAGGAGGTTCAAGGCCAAGTTCCCGGACTTAGGGCTCGTGGTGGTGGATTACCTGCAGCTCATGTCTTTGCATCGGCGGACCGAGAGCAAACAGCAGGAGGTGGCAGAGATTTCGAGGGCGCTCAAAGGCATAGCCAGGGAGCTCAACATCCCAATACTTGCCCTGTCGCAGCTATCTCGCGCCGTCGAAGCGCGACAGGACAAACGCCCACAGCTCTCTGACTTGAGAGATAGCGGCGCCATAGAACAGGACGCGGACCTCGTAATGCTCCTCTACAGGCCAGGTTACTATTCGTCTGTGCCCGAAGACGAAAGCATGGCCGAACTGATAGTCGCCAAACATCGTAATGGGCCGACGGGCGTAGTCCGTCTCATCTTCTTGAAGGAATACACCCGTTTCGTCAACGCGGAGCGGCTGTTAACTTGAAGAATTCGTCCGCCCTTCGGCGGATCGCCTTGTGGGGGTGATCTTCTGTGGAGGGAGAATATAAAGTCGACGTAAAGCGGATACTCGGCTTTCGCCTCAAAGAGAATCAGGCCGAAGCCCCTAAGGGCGGGAGAGAGCTCGCTAATTTGCCGATAGGCGATATAAGGCCCAATCCGTCTCAGATGAGGCAGAGGATCGACGAGGGTGACCTTGCGGAGCTGGCCGAATCCATAAAGTCGCTGGGAGTGATTCAACCCATCGTCGTCAGGCCCGTGGAAGAAGGATATGAGCTGGTAGCTGGGGAGCGACGCCTCAGAGCGGCGAAGATGGCCGGCCTTGAATTCATTCCTGCGATAGTGATCAATATGGACGACTTGACTTCGAGCCTCTCGGCCCTCGTGGAGAACATTCAGCGGAAGGATCTATCGGCCATAGAGGAAGCGCGCTGTTTGGCCGACCTGCTTCGGGCTACGGGCTGGACCCAGGTGGAACTGGCGAAAAGGCTCGGTCGATCACAGG
This sequence comes from Acetomicrobium sp. S15 = DSM 107314, assembly GCF_016125955.1. Classification (NCBI taxonomy): domain Bacteria; kingdom Thermotogati; phylum Synergistota; class Synergistia; order Synergistales; family Acetomicrobiaceae; genus Acetomicrobium; species Acetomicrobium sp. S15 = DSM 107314. The sequence continues at coordinate 3,455 of NZ_JADEVE010000028.1, forward strand.
CCGCGTTGGCCAACAAATTGAGGCTTTTACAGCTCGACGAAGGCGTTCAAGAGATGGTAGTCGAGGGCAAACTATCCGAGCGGCAAGCGAGGGCACTCCTCTCCTTGCCGGCTGAGACACAGCGCGAAGTGGCAGATATGATCTGCAGGAACGAAGTAAAAATAGAAGACATAGAGCGCACCGGCCGCCGCAGTCGCAAAAAAGAGAGGCTCGTCGAGTTAGGTCAAAAGGGAGAGCTGGGTGACATATTGCTTCAGAAGCTTTCCGAGGTGGTGCAGGAAGCCAGGAAGAGCGGTATACCCGTGGCCTGGAGGATTAAGGAGTTTGCTCACAGTCGCCTCGTCATGGAGATCACGGTCGACCTAAAAAAGGATGAGACGACAGATGACTCCAAGAGCCGGTGAAGGTAAATCAACCCTATGCCCCAGTAGGTTCTATGTTTTTATCTGTTTCTTCGCCTCGTTAGCGTTGCCGAATATAGTCTTTTCCGGTGGTTTCTGGTTCCAAACGCTTCATTTGATGAAGTGGGTGTTTTCCTTAGTCCCCATCGCCGTTCTTTGCGTTGTGGCAGGGTATCGCCTTTTTAAACATGGGCCTGAAGGTTTAAACTTCTTTTTGGATCCCTTTGGCGTCCTGTGGCTGGTGCTGTTGCTTTTTGTGTCTCTTCAGCCATTTTGGGCACCCATAAAGTCCCCTCCCACCTTTATCAGGGAGTGGTTCTTTTTTTCTGCACTTTGGGCGGCATATCTGCTTTTTTACCATTCTTTTTGTAACAAATACTTAGTGCCCATCGTTTTGGGGGGTTCGTTCAACGCCGCTTTAAACGTGGTTTTTGCCGAACTTCAATTGTCAGGTTTAAATGGCCCTTTCCCTTTCATTGTTCCCGCTTCTGGGAATTATATAGGAAATACAGGTCAACAGAACATGTTAGCCTTGTGGGTAGCGTGTGGTCTGTTGGGGGGCATTTACGTTTTTTTAAAGGTCTTAGATTTGAGAAGTGAGATCTCGAAGCGGCTTTATCGCTCGATTTTTGCCTTAAACCTTGTCCTGTTTTTGGTTAACAGTTGGGGCCTGTGGTCTTCTACGAGCCGTTCGGGCCTTCTCGCCCTTGCTTCAGGCTCCTTGGCGCTTCTTTTTCTCACCAAAAGAAGTTTTAATCGTAGGAGTTTTATGTGCGTAGCATTATGTTGCCTTATGTTTTTATGCATGTCTGTTCCAGTTTATTATATTAATAAAGAAAGACTGGAACTTTTATCGCACAAAGTGAGCGAAGTTGGCCTTGCAGGCAGGAAGAGTATATGGGCTACGTCCTTGACGATGTTTTCGCAAAAACCTCTATCGGGTGTTGGGTTGGGTCACTTCAAATGGAATTACTTGGAGGCCCAACGGTTGATGTTTGACCGCTTCCCCGATATGGAATGGAAATACACCCTTTGGGCGCACAACGAGGTCCTTCAGTGGCTGTGCGAGACCGGTATAGTAGGAGGGGCTTTTTTGATAGGTATGGCGGCCTGGTGGCTCCACAATATTCACAGGGCTGTAAAAGATGACAGAGGGATTTCACTGGAAGCTATATGGGCTGTGGGTATGCTTTTTCTCTTCTGGATGGACGCCCAGTGGACGAGGCCCTTGCACCGCATAGAGGATGCCCTATGGATGAGCTTGGCTTTCGCCTTGGCCAATAAAGAACTTCTGCCAAGGTCAGCCCCTTGGGCTAACGTCAACAGGCTCGGCCTCTTTAGGCTCTTCGGCCTCGGTATGGCAGTTGTGGCGATCTTTGGCCTTCTATTTCTGGCCGATGGCTTGGCTGGAGACAGAGCCTTAGCGCTTGCGACTGAAACCAGCGATTTCGAGCTAAAAAAGGAGCATTTAGAAAAAGCGCTACGCTCTCCCATGGTGAGTGACTTAGCGGAGAGGCAGCTAGCATATCTTCTTATCGAAGCGGCAGAAATTACAAAAAGCGAAGACGACGTCGAAAAGGCTATCGCTACCATGCGCAATTATTTTTATAAAGAACCCCAGGCAAGAGACCTCAAAAAACTCCTCGAGCTATATGCCCGCATCGACGATACAGAGGGTCTAAAGGAAATGGCTCGGTATTTAAAACCAGGCCTTTATAGGATTGAACCAAGGGAACATACGTCTGATAGTACGTTGTATGTCCCCCTGGATTATATGTCTTTATTGAGCAGCGTCGAGCCCGCGCCTTAGATCTTCGATTATGTCTTCGATGTCCTCAAGACCGATGCTTAGCCGTATCAGCCCCTCGTCGATGCCGCTGCCTTTTCGCTCTTCGGCCGAAAGCTGCGAGTGGGTGGTGGTGGCCGGGTGAATTGCCATGCTCCTCGCGTCGCCCAAGTTTGGCACTATTGAGAAGAGCTTTAATCCGTCGAGGAAACGCTTGCCCGATTCGAGCCCTCCCTTTATGCAGAAAGCAACCATGCCACCGTAACCGCCTCTCAGAAACGCTTTGGCGAGGTCGTGCTGCGGGTGGCTTGAAAGCCCCGGGTATAAAACCCACTCCACCCCTCCGTGCGACTCCAAAAATTGCGCCACGTCCATGGCGTTCTTGCTGTGACGCTCCATGCGGAGCGAGAGTGTGGCGAGCCCAAGGCACAAGAGGTGGGCGTTATGTGGTGAAAGACAGCCGCCCAGATCCCTCAATATGCAGGCTCGAAGCTTCGCCGCGAGAGCTGTCTTGCCGAACTTTTCACAGAACACGACGCCGTGATAGGCCGGGTCGGGCTCGGTGAATTCGGGCCATTCTCCCAATTCGGCCCAGCGGAAGTTTCCGCCGTCCACCACGACACCTCCTATGGCATTGCCGAAGCCGTCTATGTATTTCGTGGTGGAGTGGACGACGATATGGGCACCCCGTTCGAGCGGTCGACACAGGGCCGGCGAGGCGAAGGTGTTGTCCACCACCAAAGGTATGCCGTGTCTTTCGGCAACCTCTCCCAACTCTTCGAGCGGAGGGATGTTCAAGCCGGGATTTCCTATCGTCTCTGCGATTATACAGCGCGTGCGGGGCTTGATGCTCCTTTCTACCTCGTTTACGTCGTTGATATCTACGAAGCTCGTGGTTACGCCGAACTTAGAGAAGAGGTTTTTGAGTAGCGTTATCGTGCCCCCATAGGACGAGCGCTCGGCCACTATGTGGTCGCCCTCCTTGCAGAGGAGCATGACGAGGTGGGCGAATGCGGCCTGTCCCGACGACGTGGCCACCGCCGCCGCACCTCCTTCCAGGGCAGCGATCTTTTCCTCAAAAGCTGCGACGGTAGGGTTTGATATCCTTGAGTATGTGTGCCCTGGCTTTTCCAAAGAGAAGAGGGCCGCGGCTTCGTCTACGCTCGGCAGTTTATACGCTGCAGTGGCGTATATGGGCAGGGCGAACGCGCCGGTGGTCGGGTCGTAATCCCAGCCGCAGTGCAGAGCCTTTGTCGTGAATCCCTTGTATTCGGCTTCCTTCATTTCCATTCCTCCTCAGTTCGGACGGCATGGGCGAAGAGTTGCACCCGCCACCCACGCCTTTGTTATGGGGTCAGTGTATCACTAAAAGATCTCTATATGGCGGAAACGGCTGCAGGTCGTCGGCTATCCACGATTCTGCGGCGTCACTCAAGGAGCGGATCTCGTTCATGAGCTTTAAACCATCTCCCGTTATGAGAGAAGCGCTATCTTCGAGTTCTTCCATCTTGATCTTCTTGCGGAAGTTTTTCAATTCTTCGAGCTTTTGAAGGAGCGCCTCTTTTATACCGCATAGGGTTTTCATGTGCCCCTTCCAAGTTTCCAAGCCATCGTCCAACAGACTTGCGGCTTTTTCGAGAGCGCTCCCCTCTTGGGTAATTTGCCGCGATATGCTGGGCAATATGCCGTGGCGTATCATGTCATCCATTACGGCCATCTCGATGTCGACGGTCTTGACGTATTGCTCGAGCCGCGTTTCGTAGTAAGCCGTAATTTCCCTGTCAGTCATTACGTTAAGCCCGGAGAGCAGATCCCTATTTTCCGGGATCAGGTAGTAGGCAAGCGCTTCCGGCGTTGCGTTGGCGATAGGAAGCCCCCTGCGCCGTGCCTCTTCGTGCCATTCCGGGTCGTAGCAGTTGCCCTCAAATCGTATCGCCATGCTCTCTTTTGCAACATCTCGCAGGACATCCAAAGTTGCGTCTGCTATATCGGTATTCCCGAGTCGGCTCTCGATCCTGTTTGTAACCTCCTCTATTCCCCAGGCCCAGATAGTAAGGAGCATTGTAAGAGGACCGGCGATTGACTGAGACGCGCCGGTCGCGCGAAACTCGAACTTGTTGCCTGTGAACGCCAACGGGGCTGTCCGATTGCGGTCAGAATTTTCTTTCTTTATGGACGGGAGCTTATTCAACCCCAAGTCCATCAATCCTTTGGTCGGAATCTCATCGGGGAAACCCTCCTCCAATCGATTCAACACATCCGTCAAGGCATTGCCTAAATAAACGCTCATGATAGCGGGCGGCGCCTCGTTTCCGCCTAACCTATACATATTTCCTGGAGATGCGACAGATGCCCTAAGTAGCGAGCTATACTTGGATACGCCTAAAAGCAGACCGCCCAAAAATGCCAGAAATTGCACATTCCTGCGCTGGCTCGTGGACGGTTCCAATAGGTTATGCCCATCGCTATCCATGAGCGAGAAATTGGTGTGTTTACCGCTTCCGTTGATGACGGCAAAGGGCTTCTCATGGAGGAGGAGTCTCAAGCCGTGACAGCGGGCGATCCTTTTCATTGTGCTCATCGTGATCTGGTTTTGATCTGTGGCGAGGTTTGCCTCCGTGAATTGAGGGGCAAACTCGAACTGGCACGGGGCAACCTCATCGTGGCGCGTCTTAATGGCGATGCCGAGCTTGTGGAGCTCTTGTTCGGCTTCCTCCATATATGCCAAAACGCGCGGGTGTATTGCGCCGAAATAATGGTCCTCGAGCTGCTGCCCCTTAGGAGGGAGGCATCCTATAACCGTGCGTCCGCAGAGGACAAGGTCTGGGCGCCTGCGCGCTAACTCTTCATCTATCAAAAAGAATTCCTGTTCCGCCCCTACGGTCACCTTGACCCAACGGATGCCCCTATTGCCGAAGAGTCGCAACATGCGCATGGCCCGCTCTTCGATGGCTGTTATTGCCTTGAGGAGCGGCGTCTTCATGTCGAGTGGCGTCCCATCCCAGGACAGGAAGACGGACGGTATACAGAGCGTCCCCCCGTTTTCCGTGGGTATGATGAAGGCCGGGCTCGTGGGGTCCCATGCCGTGTAGCCGCGTGCCTCGAAGGTGCTGCGCGTGCCTCCAGAAGGGAGAGACGAGGCGTCGGGCTCACTCTGAATGAGCTCGCCCCCCGTGAAAGCCTCTAAGGGCGTTCCTCGCTCGTCTACAGAGAGGAAAGCCATGTGCTTTTCCGCCGTCAGCTCTGTTCTCGGGTGAAACCAGTGGGCGTAGTGCGTAGCTCCTAACGATATCGCCCACTCCTTCATCGCTGCCGCCACGACGTCAGCTATGCGGCTATCCAGCTTTTGTTGCCCTCCGTTGATGGCGCTGGTGAGTTGTTCAAATACATCCTTGGGCAAGCGCTCGCGCATTGCCTTTTCATTGAAGACATGGCGCCCGAAATATGATGTCGGTCTTTCCACTAAAACCACCCCCTGTGCGTGATGGCTATTTATACCATACGCTGGGGGAATTATGCAAGTATTTTTTAAAAAAACCTGCAAGTCCAACCATGAGATTTGACGAATGGTATGTAATTATTGTGTATACACAACTTCAAGCGCCGAATACCCTTTCGACTATGTGGTACGACAGCGGCACCATCACGGGGACTAAGACCGAAACTACCACGCCCGATGCGAAGGAGAGGAGCGCTATCTCCCCTCCGGCGCTCTTGGTTATAAACGGCAAAGCCACGTCCATCGCCGTAGCGCCGGCTATGCCTACGGTCCCATGTTTGCCGAAAAGCCTTACCAGAAAGGGCGCAGCGGCTATGACCAGGCATTCTCTCATGAGGTTCACGAGGAAGCCTATCGTGGCCGAGGTCGGATCGGCCATCTCCTTGAGCAGGACGGTCGTAATGCTGTAGTAGCCGCTTCCTATGCCGGAGGCAGTGGCTAATGGAAGGGATGCGCCTGCCATCCATCCGGCCAAAAAGCCGCCTGCCGCGCCTCCCAAGAGGCTTGCGAAGGGCAGAAATATCTCCCTCCCCTTTAAGCGGAGAAGCTCTCCGAGCGACCCCTTGAGTGCCATATCGGCCCCTATGAAGAAGAACAGAAATAACAGAAGCCACGAAACTATCTTGTCAGATACGGTAAAAGCCCACTCCGCCAAGCCGCTGTATCCTACGAGGATGCCAGACGCGAGGAAGGCAAGCGCTCTAAGCTCCATCTTCCTTGTCTCCTCTGCCCGCCACCAGCCGGGAGAGCAGGCCGCTTCCCAAGACGGATCCGGCGCATATTGCTGTCGACTGCAATCCTATCTCTTTCAGGTTGGCTAAAGCTTCTCTGTGACCTCCCACTTCGATCCCCACGACGAAGAGCAGAGCGTAGATCAAGGTGGTGAGGACCTTGCCGGAATTGTTGACGAGGGCGCGGGGTGCCCTCGTCTTTCCTGCGTATACGCCCAAAAGGAGGGCCAAGAGGAAGAAAAAGACGCTCAAGCGAGTCTCCTTCCGAGGTCTTTCGCCTCGGAAAGCCACTCCCCTTTACCGATTTCGCCCGCTTCATAAACCCCTGTGGCCAGAATCCTTCCTACCTGTAGCAGATCAAGGAAAGAGCACGACTTGTCGTATGAAAAGAGAAGGCCATCGAAAGCCGACAGGTCTTCCTCGCCGGCTGCAGCCACGAGGATCGCCTTTTTGCCGGCTAAGCTCTTTTCGGCCTTCGGCGAGCCGAATGGCAGCAACCTGTCCCATAGAAGTTTGATCTGCCCGCTCCATGTATACCAATAGAGGGGAGTGGCGAAGATTACGGCATCTGACGAAGCGAGGGAGTCATAAATGGCATCCATGTCGTCTTTTATGACACAGGGCCTTCCCTTCTCCCAGCAGCGCCTGCAATCTATACATCCCTTTATCGAGAGGCGTGCCAGCTGCACGAAGGACGCTTCGTACCCTCGTTCTGCGGCTCCTTCCGCCACGGCGCGAGCCAGTGTCGCAGTATTGCCGTTTTCCCTCGGGCTGCCCAACAGAGCCAGTATACGTTTCATGACCCACACCTCCTGATGATGGCTTGTGCCGTCGTTAGCGAGGAACTTAAGAGGTAAAATCTACACGAAGTATAATATATCACGAGGTGTTGCGGGGAGGATTTTTTGAGGACATGGCCGAGTTTCGGATAGGAACTTGCTCGTGGGCCGACAGGTCGCTGCTTTCTTCCGAATGGTACCCTAAGGGGGCGAATGGCGCCGCCTCCAGGTTACGCCACTACAGCCTTCACTTTAACTGTGTCGAGGTGAACAGCACTTTCTATGCCATACCGGCGCAGAGGGAAATCTACCTGTGGATGGCTCGTACGCCTCCCGACTTTCTCTTTTCCGTCAAAGCCTTTGCCCTTCTGACGTTGCACGCCCTACCGATCGAAAATTTGCCTCGATGGCTCGGTGGTCAGGTTAAGAACGGGAAGAAGCTCGTCACGCTTTATGATTTTCCTCGGGCGACTCGCAAGAGGGTTTTGGATGCCTTTTTGGAACTCGTTGCAGTTCTTCACAGCGCTGGACGGCTCGGTTATCTCCTGTTCCAACTCCCACCTCGGATACGCTTTGAGGATCGGTGGCTGCTCTACCTTAAGCGTATTCGAGAGCTGACACTGCCGCTTCCCATAGCCGTAGAGGTTCGGCATCGTTCATGGCTCGAAGAGGGTACGTCCGAACGCTTCCTCGGTTTTTTGCGGGATGAAAACGTGGCTTACGTCGCCGTTGACGAGCCCGAACTCCCCTGGACTGTCCCGCCTTTGTGGCCGCTCACAGCAAGCTGGGGAACGGTTGTGAGGTTTCATGGCCGCAATGTATCGGGTTGGCGCAAAGCCGGCGCTTCGGTGGAGGAGAGATTTTCTTATCTTTATACCGTCGAAGAGTTGACCAAGTGGAAAGACCAGGCCCTCTTAGCGGCGCAGAGCGTGCCCAGGATTTTTATCATGTTCAATAACTGTTATCGCGACTATGCCGTTAAAAATGCCCTGCAGATGAAAGCGATGCTGGGACTTGCTCCCTGGGGCGAGGCTGCCGTGCAAACGAAGCTGTCTCCCTTGGATGGCGGTCCGAGCGGTTCTGAGGATCTTTGAAAACAAGACGTTCGGGGGTGGTGTGAGTGCTCTTGAGGCGAGAATTCACCTTTGATGCTGCTCATCGCCTCTCTAAATATCATGGCAAGTGCGAGCGGCTTCACGGCCATACGTACCGCCTCGCCGTGACCTTGGAGGGAAAGCCGGACAACGAAGGCATGCTCTTCGACTTTGTAGAGTTGAAGGGTGTGGTTCAGGGCGCTGTTTTGAGCGAGCTCGACCACGCATATTTGAACGACATAATCGATCAGCCTACGGCGGAAAACATCGCTATGTGGATATGGCGACGCCTGGAGGGATCGGTTAGGCGGCCCAACTGCGATCTCAAGTCCGTGCAGGTATGGGAGACGGCAGATTGTTCAGTGACCGTGGAGGCCGGCGATATGAGTTAAGGCACTGCGATTTTTTAAGCGAATCAAAACGTACGCACAAATAGGATTTGGGACCTGTGGCGCCTTGACAGCACTTTTCTCGTTGTATACACTATGGCAGTTCTTGCAGGGCGGCAAGGCGAAGCGTAGGAAACAATCTAAGCGATCGGGAATCGAGGATCCTCGACGATGCCAAAAACAAAGCGACTGTTGTTTGTTATCGTTTTATCTTCGACCGCGGTTGTATTTTTTTGCCCGGTCTCTGTGTTGACGATAAGAGATGCGAACGATACTATCGTTTATGCCGTAACTATCGGAATAAACGATACTTTTTCAATAAAGTTTACGCATTCGGTCGCAAAAAGGCCGGTGGTGGAGACGTTCGGCTTTAGTGCCGGGAAGAAGATAACGTTGCTGGAGACCGAGTATGATTCCTTCGGTGCGGGTTTGCCTTTTGAGGTGAAGGGCGGGCAGAGATTTATCGCAAAAGATGGCAAATTTAAGATCGTCGGCTATAATTACGAGGTTCCCGATCTCGTAATAAGGGTGGGCAGGTTTGCAGATCACCTCTTTGTTTTCCGTGGTGAGGAGATAAGGCTGGTGGATCTCGCAAAAGCAGGAGAGGCGCTCGTGTTTTCTGTGGAAGAAGTGCCGCTTCTCTGGTATGTCTCTGAGAGGTTTTTGCAACGATAACACAATATTGAGTGGGGGAGGGGGAATTAAAGTGAGCGATACGGAAAACAGGGATCAAAAGCTGGTCACAGAAGATCAAACCATAGACGTAGAAAAGATATTAGAGAAATACGATCGCGAGTCCGTATACCGCAGGCTTACAGGGTTTTGGAAGTGGGTCATTTCGCTGGGCGCTGTGGCATTTTCTGCATTTCAGCTTTATACGGCCGCCTTCGGCGTGTATCCGGCGCAGATACAGCGATCCGTGCACCTCGCCTTTATGCTCTTTTTGGTGTTTTTACTCTATCCTGTTAGCAAAAAGAGTTCCCGCACGGAACTTCACTGGACGGATGTAATCCTTGCGCTTTTTGGGGTAGCTGTAGGCGCTTATATAGTGGTAGAATACACCCCTCTTATGTATCGAGCGGGATTACCTACAACTCTTGACCTCGTCTTCGGCGCTTTGGCCATCCTGTTGGTCTTGGAGGCGGCGAGGAGGATAGTGGGCTTGCCGATCGTGATCGTGGCTGCGGCATGTCTTCTTTATGCCTTATACGGCAGTTATATCCCCGGCATGTTCGGCCACCGTGGCTTTCCGCTGCGCAGGGTGATAACTCACATGTATGTCACCACTGAGGGTCTCTTGGGACTGCCCATGGGCGTATCGGCCACCTTCGTGTTCATGTTCATCCTTTTCGGTGCCTTTCTTCATAAGACCGGCCTCGGGAAGTTCTTCATAAACTTGGCGATGGCAGCCACCGGCCATCAGGTGGGCGGCCCCGCCAAGATAGCCGTCGTAGCCAGCGGCATGTTCGGCACCATATCGGGCAGCTCTGTGGCAAACGTGGTCACCACTGGAACATTTACCATCCCTCTCATGAAGAGCATAGGATATAAACCTCATTTTGCCGGTGCCGTAGAGGCTGCGGCGTCTACCGGAGGCCAACTCATGCCACCGATCATGGGGGCGGCGGCCTTCGTCATGTCAGAATTTATAGGCGTCCCCTACATCCGCATAGCAGCAGCCGCCATAGTGCCGGCCATTCTCTACTATTTGGCCGTCTTCGTCATGGTCCACATGGAAGCCTTGAAGCTGGGCTTGAAGGGTCTGCCTCGCGAACTGTTACCGAACGTGTGGAAGACCTTAAAAGACGGTGGGCACCTGCTCATACCGGTTGCGGTGCTGGTCTACTTCCTCGTCAAAGGATATACACCGCTGCGTGCGGCTTTTATGTGCATCATCATTACGATAGTCATAGCCATGATGCGAAAGAATACCAGAATGAAACCACGAGATCTGTATGAGGCGATGGAGAATGGCGCGAGGAGTGCCTTGGGTGTGGCATCGGCGTGTGCCTGCTCCGGATTGATCATAGGTGTGGTTACACTCACCGGTTTGGGTCTGAAGATCGCCAACGGCATCATCTATCTGGCCGGGGGGGTTTTCTTTTTAACGTTAGTCTTCACAATGCTCGCTTCCATATTGTTGGGGATGGGGCTCCCGACGACTGCGAAGTATATAGTGTTGGCCAGTATGGCTGCTCCCGCGCTGCAGAAGTTCGGCCTGCCACCTATTGCCGCTCATATGTTTATCCTCTACTACGGCATAATAGCGGACCTCACACCGCCCGTCGCCCTGGCAGCGTATGCCGGAGCGGGCGTAGCGGGGGCCAACCCTATGAAGACAGGCTGGACAGCCTTGAAGTTGGCTCTGGCCGGTTTCCTCATTCCATACATATTCGCCTATGATCCGGTTTTGCTCCTTATAGGGGCTACTCCGCTTAAGGTAATAGTCGCATCGACGACTGCCATAATAGGCGTTTTCGCCCTCGGGTTTGCGACCTCCGGCTATTGGCTTAGAAACATGGCCCTATGGGAGCGCGTCATCCTCTTCGGAGGGGCGCTTGCCCTGATAAAGCCGGGAGTATTGACCGATGGTGCGGGTATTTTGATAATGGCTTCTATCTATATCTATCAACGCTTGAAAGTCAAGAGGGGATCTGTTTAAGGTTGTTAAAAAGGGGGAGGTTATAAAATGGCAACATCAACAACTGAGCGAGCCCAGAGGGTGCTAACGGGCACTCACTTCATGCTGGGCAACTATGCGGTGGTAGAAGGGGCGCTCGCCGCTGGATGCGATTTCTTTGCCGGATATCCCATAACGCCGGCCAACGAAATCTCGGAGCGCATGTCACAGCGCCTTCCGACCGTGGGTGGCAAGTTTTTACAGGGCGAGGACGAGCTCTGTTCCATCTACGCCCTGTCGGGCGCATCGCTTGCGGGGGCCAAGGCTATGACAGCTACGGCAAGCGCCGGGTATAACTACATGCAAGAAGGGATAGGCTATGCTGTAGCTGTGGAAGCTCCCATAGTTATCGTTGACGTCCAGAGATGCCGTGGCGAAAACTTCGCCTCTCAGGCCGACGTGATGCAGATGAAATGGGGGCCGAGTGGCGATCACGAGCTCATAGTCCTTGCTCCGTCTTCCGTGCAGGAGCTCTTCGACTTCACGATAAGGGCCTTCAACCTCGCCGAGGAGTTCCGAAACCCTGTAATAATTATGTCCGAGACGACGATAGCCTTAATGAGAGAAAGGCTCGTCATACCGCCGGCGGAGGAGATAGAAATAGTGAACAGGCGATACACATCCCTGCCGCCAGACAAATACCTTCCCTTCAAAGCTAATGAGGAGTACGGCGTTCCCGACTTCGCGCCTTTGGGAGAGGGATACGGCGCTATCTATTCGCTAAACCCCCATTCCGAGGAGGGGAGCATCGACTGGGATCCCGATGTGTTTGAGCGGCTCTATAAGCGTATAACCGGCAAAGTTACGCAGCATAGGAACAAAATCTGCAAGACGCAGGCCTTTAAGATGGATGATGCTGATGTAGCGCTCATAGCTTATGGCAGCGAAGTGCGTCCATGTATAGACGCGATGGAGATGGCCAGAGCTGACGGTATTAAGGTTGGGGTTTTGAAGCTCGATACTGTATGGCCGGTGCCTGAAGAGCAGATAATTCAAGTGGCTAACCACGTGAAGCTCGCCATCACGGTTGAAATGAACATTGGCAAATATACGAGAGAAGTCGAACGCCTCTGCTGTGCAAAGTGCAGGACAGCGGTGGCCACCAAGAACAGAGGGCTCGTTCACTTCCCCGAGGAAGTCTATGCAGTCATTAAGGAGGTATGGCGATGAGTCAGCCAATTAACCCATTGAGAAAATATATCAGAGAAGGGAAGCTTCCGCATTTCTTCTGTCCTGGATGCGGCTGTGGACAGATATTGAACGCTTTTCTTCAGGCTTGCGACGAGCTGGGCATGGATCCGTCGAGAATGGTGATCATCGGTGGTGTGGGTTGCACGGCCAGGATTCCCGTATATCTGAAAGGAGACGTACTCCACGGAGTTCACGGCAGGACGCTTGCCTGGGCCACTGGCATAAAGCTTCACAAACCGCAGACTAAGGTAGTAATCTTCGCCGGCGACGGTGACGTTGCCTCTATAGGCGGAAATCACCTGATACACGCCGCCAGGCGCAATTTGGACGCCTTGGTGGTGGTCGCCAACAACTTCAACTACGCCATGACCGGCGGCCAAGTTGCCCCCATGACGCCTTCGCAGGTCAGAACTATGACCACTCCCTTCGGTAACCCCGAGCCTTCCTTCGACATCTGCGAGCTCGTCGTCACCGCTGGGGCTACATACGTGGCCAGAGAGGTTACGGGTCGTCCCGTGCAACTTGAGCGCACGCTCAAAAAAGCGCTGACCCATGAGGGGTTTGGTCTCGTCGAAGTGCTCTCTCAATGTCCCACCAATTATGGAAGATATGCCCTGAGGAGCGGCGATCCGGCCGTAACGCTCAAGTGGATCATGGATCGGTGCATAACCAAGGCACAAGCCGATAAGCTATCCGAGGAAGAGAAGGCCGGCAAATTCGTTGTGGGCGAGTTTGTGGATTTCAAGCGCCCGATATTCCGCGGCAGCTCCGTTTATGACTTGGAATCTTGCGAATGCTGCGAGTGAGGTGAAGGTGCGAGATGAAGCCGATAAATATAAGGATTTGTGGCTTTGGCGGACAGGGGATAGTGCTTTCGGCGATCATATTGGGGACGGCCGCCGTGACGAAGCGCGGTCTCTACGCCGTGCAGACGCAGTCTTATGGCTCTGAAGCCAGAGGCGGGCAGTGCCAGGCAGAGTTGATCGTTTCAGATTCCCCGATAAACTCCCCCGCAACTCAGAATAAAGACATTTTGGTGGCTATGTTCCAGAGCGCGCTCGATGCGTACCTTCCGAGCCTCAAACCTAACGGGATCCTCATCGTAGATCCGGCGATGGTCACTGATCTGCACAATACGACGGCTCGGGTGTATTCTGTGCCGGCCACCGAGACGGCGGTTAAGCTGGGCAACAGGATCTGCGCTAACATGGTGATGCTCGGCTATTTCCAGGAGGCCACTGGCCTCATCACGAGGGATGACGTGGTCGAGACGATGAAAGAACTGGTCCCCGAGCGTTTTCACGAGCTCAATGAAAGGGCTATAGATGCAGGCGTGGAGCTTGCTAAGGGAACCAAAATAGATATCTTTTAGGCCGGTGATTGGTGCGATGAAACTTTACGAATTTCAAGGCAAAGAGCTCTTCAGAGAAGCCGGCATACCAGTTCCTCGCGGCAGACTTGTTACGAGAGAGGAAGAATTGGGGCTTGTCGAGTTTCCGGCAGTTCTGAAAGCTCAGGTTCTCGTGGGAGGGCGCGGGAAGGCTGGCGGAATAAAGGTCTGCAAGACGCCTGAAGAGGGGAAGAAGGCGTTTGAAAGCCTTTTGGGCGCCTCGATAAAGGGCGAAAAGATTTGCGCTTTGCTGGCAGAAGAGACTGCGGATATCAAGAGAGAATTTTATCTGTCTATCACTATACCCAGCGGCAGCAAATCCTTTTTGCTCATGGGGAGCGCAACCGGGGGGGTTGAAATAGAGCAAGTTGCCCAAAGCGCTCCCGAAGCGTTGTTTTCGTTACTCATAGATCCCATAGTCGGCGTAATGGATTATCAGGTTCGCTACGTTGCCAAGCGCTTCGCCTGTGAAGTTGAAGAAGCGAGGAAGGTGCTGACGGGTCTGTATCGGGCCCTGAGAGAAAACGACGCAACACTTGTGGAGATAAATCCTCTCGCTGAGACGCCTCGAGGGTTGTTGGCGCTGGATGCCAAGGTCGTGTTGGACGATAAAGCGCGTTGGAGGAGAAGCGAGCTCTTCGAAAGGCTTGCAGAACAACAAGCCGCTATCGGAGGCCAAGCTGTAAGCGTTTCCACTGACACGATTACCTATGTGCCTCTTGATGGTACGGTTGGCCTCATATCCGACGGGGCTGGCACGGGAATGCTCACGCTCGACCTCATAAGCGATGCCGGGGCAAGGGCTGCGTGCTTCTGCGAGATGGGCGGCCTTACGAGCCCTGAGGTTATGTACTCCGCCCTCGAGAAGACTTTAAACAATAAGAATGTCAAGGCCATCATAGTGGTGTTGATAGGCGGTTTCAACCGCATGGACGAGATGGCAGAAGGCATCGTGCGCTACCAAAAGGAGAAAGGGCTTCCTGTCCCTATCGTCGTGAGGATGTGCGGCACAATGGAAGAAGAGGGGAAACGCATTATGAGAGAAGCTAATCTCAAAACATATGATGACTTATATGAAGCAGTGCATGAAGTTGTGGCTTTGGCTGGGAGGAATAGCTGATGGCTGTGCTGGTGAATAGAGATACAAACGTGCTCGTCCTCGGGATAACGGGACGCTCCGGTCGCCTTCAGACGAAGGTCATGCTCGATTATGGAACCAAAGTTGTGGCAGGCGTGACTCCGGGCAAGGGAGGGCAAATGGCAGAAGGCGTGCCCGTCTACGACTTCGTAAGCGAGGTATTGAAAGAACACAGGATAGACGCGGCTATCAGTTTCGTTCCTGCCCGCTCAGCTAAGGACTCGTCGTTTGAAGCCATCGACAACGGCATCAAATTCTTGGTGCTAACGATGGAAGAGATCCCAGACCACGATGTCCTGGAGATCCTCTCTTATGCCAAGGCCAAAGGGACCACTGTCCTCGGGCCTGGTGCAGCTGGCATCATATCCCCGGGCAAGTGCAAGCTCGGGGCTCACCCGCCGAGAATGTTCACGGAGGGGAACGTGGGCGTAGTGTCCAAAAGCGGCGCTCTCTCCTATGAAGTGGGTAAAACTTTGACCGAAGCCGGCATAGGGCAGTCTACCGTCATCGCTTTAGGAGGAGGCCCTCTTTGGGGGCTCACCCAGAGGGATGCAGTGCGCCTCTTTCAGGAAGACCCCGAAACCGAAGTCATACTGCTTTTGGGAGAGATCGGCGGGACGACCGAGGAGGAGGCTGCTGAATTCATAGCCCAAAACGTCACCAAACCGGTTGTGGCGTTGATAGTTGGCAGGGCTGCCCCTGAGGGCAAATCTTTGGGGCATGCCGGGGCGATAATCCAAGGCAATCGCGGCACTGCTCAATCTAAGATTACTGCGTTGTCCCGTGCCGGCGCGAAGATAGCCACAACTCCCAAAGAGGCAGCACAGATTATAAAAGAGATAAGAGGTGAATAATATGGCCGTTTATATAGATAAGAATCTGTGCAAAGGGTGCGGACTGTGCATCCACTTTTGCCCGAAGAATGTCTTCGATATAACCGATGAGATAAACAAAAAAGGATTCAACGTAGCCGCGCCGACGCGGCAGAAAGATTGCATACGGTGCAAGCTCTGTGAGAAGTCTTGTCCTGACCTCGCTATTGTAGTTGAATGAATAATTAAGGAGGTGCGCATGTTGGCTGCTTCTGATCGTCGTGTTTATGTGGTCGAACCCGAAGGGCCGGAGGAGTGGTTTCAGGAGCTTAAGAAAGAGGCAGAGGTGATATTCCTCTATCCGGAGAAGGCACTGACGCCTGAAGAGGTGAGGAAGGTCGTAAGCGATGCCACGGCAATGATCATCACATCGCGCTGTGGTGTATCTGCTGAGGACATGGAGTACGCTAAGAACTTGGGGATTATCTCTAAGTGTGGCGCCAAACCCTCCAACGTTGATATTGATGCCGCTACGAAGAAGGGCATCGCCGTGACGTTTACGCCTGGAGCGAATTCCACCACCGTGGCGGAATTCGCAGTTATGATGATGATGGCTTGCTTACGCCGGTTGAACTTGCTTATCGACATGGTAGCTCATGATGAGTGGCGCTCTCCTTACACGATGGGGCGCGAACTCAGAGACAAAGTAGTGGGGCTCATCGGTTATGGGGCTATAGGCCGCGAGGTTGCAAGGAGGCTCGAAGGCTATGACTGCCAGGTGTTGGCTTACGATCCCTATTACAAAAAGGGCGATGAGCCGAAGTGCGTGACTTTTATAGATGACCTGAAGCGCCTGATCACACAATCCGACGTGATCTCTATTCACTGCATGCTCACGGACGAGACGTATCATCTCCTCTCTGACGAGGAGTTCGCCATGATGAAATCTACGGCTGTTGTGGTGAATACTGCTCGTGGGCCGATTATAGACGAAGAAGCCCTGGCGAGGGCTCTTAAAGAAGAAAAAATATGGGGCGCTGCCATAGACGTATACGCCGAGGAACCGGCCAAATCAACTCATCCTCTCGTGGGTTTGAAAAATGCCATATTAACGCCCCATGTGGCGGGCTGGACCGAGGAAACGATCATGAGAGAGGTAGGTGGCGCCGTAAAATCCGTGCTCGCCTACCTGAGGGGTGAGGAGATCCCCGGGTTGATCAACCCCGATTACGCAAAGCACAGACGAGCGTAAAAGCATATACGAAAACCTGCAGAGCCCCTCAACCCTTTGACCGAAGGACTGAGGGGCTCTCTTTTCTACGGCAATACTGAGTATCTGTCCGTATTTGACCCCCAAATAGCGCTCGCCGCCTCTAATTCAACGGGCAGTAGCATTCATTTCTAGACGAACCCATGCATTCTTGTCTGCTATAAATTGATAATAAGGAGTTGATCGGAAAGGGGCTGTTTCTTTGGTCTTGATGCACCTCCAGATGTGTCTGTATGAAAAACGAAGCAAACTTGAGAAATAGCAGGAAAAAATTGAGAAATATGCCAATTCAAACGCCTAAGCCCAATCTATTGCCTAAAACACTCTATAATCAAGCTTGACACTTTGGACCAGAAGTGCTTTTCTATTAGATAATTTAGGTGAGGAGTTGCAATATAAACAGAATCCAAATGAATTATAGCACTCAAAGGTTTCCATCGCATTTCATCAAAGGTGAATGTCATCATTTGGCACGTCGAGTTTGCGCGTTAACAATTTCTGTAGCTGGAGCTTTGGAGTTAAGGGAGGATGGTGATTTTTCGAAGAGTAAGAACTAGGGTGTCGGGAGTGCACGATGAAACGATGGTCAGTGGGTTTGCTTTCTGGCAGAAAGCCCTTTGGATAGCCCAAATAGGAGGGGTAGCCATGAAAAAAATCTTATGCTACGCGTTTTTGATTGTTGTGGCAAGTGTTTTTATCTGTGGTAGCTCTAAGGCCACAGCTGCAGATCGGGGTAATTATAAAATTAGACTGGCTCATGTTGAACCGGAAGAAAGGTCACTGCACAAATGTTGCCTTGATTTTAAGAACTATGTTGAAGATCGCTCAGGCGGGAAGATTATTGTTGAAGTTTATCCGAATGCACAATTGGGCGGCGATCGTCAGGCTTTAGAGACGGTTTCTCTTGGGGCGCTTGAGATGACTGCTGCAGCAAGTGCGGTTCTGTCTAATTACGATCCTTCTTTTGGTATATTGGATCTGCCATTTATATTTAAGGATCGAGAAGCTACCGTACATGCCTGTGATGGCAAAGTTGGGCAAATTCTTAACAGTAAATTGCCTGCATTTGGCATGGTTGGGTTAGGGTTCTCGGATTATGGTCAACGTCACATTACTAATAATGTTAGGCCGATCCATGAACCTAAAGATTTAAAAGGCATTAAAATGCGTGTGATGGAAAATCCGGTATATGTCGATTTGTTCCGCACTTTAGGTGCGAATCCTACGCCTATGAGCTTTGGCGAGCTGTACACTGCTTTGCAGCAAGGCACGGTTGACGGTCAAGAAAATCCTCCACCCTTGATTTATGCATCGAAATTTTACGAAGTACAAAAGTACCTTAGCCTTACTGGTCATACGTGGAATTTCAACGTGATAGCAATTAGCAAGGCATTCTTTGATTCTCTGCCAGAAGAGCTTCGGACAATTGTTGTTGATGGGGCTAGAACACAAATAGTTGAGCAGGAGCGCGTGATAGAGGCGCAAATTCAGGAAGAGTATGTTGTTAAACTCGAGCAAGAAGGAATGATCGTGAACGAAATTACTCCAGAAAACAGACAAAAATTTGTTGAGGCAACACAACCGGTCCGAGATAAATATCTGAAAGGTTTTTCTGAAGAGTTATTATTGGCTATGGACGAAGCAAATCAATAGTAGCTATATCCATTATAGCTATATTAAATAGATTTTACTAAGGTTAATTATCGTGACAAATCAGGCCAATTCTTCAAAGAAAAAGAAGGTTGAAGGACAAGATGAAAAAGGGTCAACCCGGAGCTTCTTAGGGGGCTCTGCGTTGACCCTCCTATTTGAGAGATTCTTGGTGTCGAGCTTCTTATTTAGCTTAATTTTAGTATTTGTTCAAGTTATTATGAGATATATTTTTAACTATTCCCTATCTTGGAGTGAGGAACTTGCGCGTTATATATTCGTTTGGCAAAGCTGGTTAGGTTTTTGTCTTGCGCTTAAACATGGAAAGCACATTCGAATAGATGTGGTAAGCCATCGGTTGAGCCCAAGGTTGAAAATAGTTTTCGAGACAATAGCTTGGTCGTTGAGTTTAATAATGGTTTTATTTTTGGTTATAAATGGGTTTAAACTCCTCCGCTTATTGGCATCACGCGGTCAGGTTTCTCCAGCTCTAAGAATGCCGATGAGTTATGCATATGCGGCTGTGCCAGTTTCTTGTTTATTAGGAAGCGTGCTCATTGTTGTGTATATTATAAGTCTCTTCACGTCTCGGAAGGGGTAAGAATAATGGTTGAAGCTGCCCTGCTTTTTGGAAGTCTCATTGTGTTCATCTTTCTTGGTGTGCCAATTGGTATTGCCATCGGTTTAGCAACGCTGTTCAACCTTACATTTATAAGTGACTTGAATCCAATAATAATCACGCAGAATGCGTTTGCGGGAATTGACTCATTTCCTTTGTTGGCAATTCCATTTTTTATACTGGCAGGTACTGTGATGCAAACTGGTGGAATCGCTCGTCGTTTGTTAAACTTAGGAAGTGCTTTAATAGGAACTGTTACCGGTGGGCTTGCCATGATTACTGTGATAACATCCATGTTTTTTGCTGCGCTCTCGGGATCGGCTTTGGCCACAGTCTCTGCCGTAGGATCGTTTATGATACCTGACATGAAAGAAAAAGGATACGATGAAAGTTTTGCTGCTGCAATCACCGCAGCGGCGGGGACTATAGGTGTAATTATTCCACCGAGCATTCCATTCGTGATTTATGGAGTAGTGACTGGTACTTCTGTTGGCGACCTGTTTCTTGCCGGAATTTTTCCAGGCATATTGATAGGAATTGGGCTGATGATTACAAGTTATGTTATCTCAAAAAAGAGGGGATATGTAGGTCAGGAGATAAATGTAAGCTTTAACAAAGTTATGAAGGCACTATTTGATGCAAAATGGGCAATTATGGTTCCATTAATAATTCTTGGAGGCATTTATGCAGGTATTTTTACACCTACAGAAGCTGCTGTTGTAGCTTCGGTGTATAGTATTTTGATTAGTGCTTTTGTTTATCATGAATTGACTTTAAATTCTTTATATAAGGCATTTTTAGAAGCTTTTATGGTGAATGGTATAATAGTTTTTATAGTTGGTCTTTCAACATCTTTTGCATCTTACTTGAGCATGCAACAGATTCCAATTAAGATGAGTGAGGCACTTCTTACTTTAACAAGTAATAAATTTATTATATTGGCCTTGACAAATGCTATTCTTCTGCTAGTTGGTTGTTTTGTCGATAATATTCCAGCCACTATTATTTTATCTCCTATATTTCTCCCAATAGTCACCAAATTTGGCATAACTCCGATACAGTTTGGCATTATAATTACTTATAACTTAGCGATAGGATTTATTACACCTCCATATGGACAAAATCTATTTGTGGCTTCGGCTATAGGAGGAGTTTCAATTGGGAAAATCTTTCGTGGCATAATCCCATTCTTATTTAGTATGATTATAATATTAATGCTTCTTACATTTGTTCCATGGTTTTCTGTCGGAATTTTACGTCTATTGCAGTAATGGTTTGTGTTAGCATAACAATAAACGGAGGTGCTAATTATGGAAGGTCAAAAATTACTGGAAGACGCAAGGAAACATTTATCACCAGCTTTATCTAAGACAACGCAGTTGGTAATGGAACGTGGGGAAGGTCCATACGTATATACATCTGAGGGAAAGCGATATCTGGATTTTGTCTCAGGGATTGCGGTATGCAGCCTTGGGCATTGCCATCCAAAGATAGTGGAAGCGGCTAAGAAGCAGGTAGAGAAATTGATACATGGATCGTTCAATCTTGGGTATTATCCTTCTGCTCTCGAGTTGGCTATAAAACTGGCTGAGGTGACTCCGGGCAATCTCGACATGTTCTTCTTCTCCAACTCTGGTGCTGAAGCTGTAGAGGGCGCCTTGAAGCTAGCCCGATGGAATACTCGTAAGCCGGTCTTTATCGCATATAAGGGTTCGTTCCATGGGCGCACCTTCGGAGCTTTGTCAATGACTGCTTCCAATGCCTCTTATCGGGAGCGGTATGCGCCGTTTTTGCCAACTGTATACCACATGCCTTACCCTTACTGCTTCAGATGCCCCTACAATGCCAAGCCTGAAATGTGCGACCTCGAATGCTTCAAGGAGTATGACAGGCTCTTTCACTACGTCACTACCCCTTCCGACGTAGCAGCGATTTTGATCGAACCTGTGCAGGGAGAGGGTGGATACATAGTACCGCCGGTGAGGTATATTAAGGCGCTCAAGGACTTGTGTGAGAAAAATGAGATCCTGCTCATATTCGACGAAGTGCAGACGGGCTTTGGGCGGACGGGAAAGATGTTCGCAACTGAACACTTCGGTGTTGTACCTGACATAATGTGCCTGGGCAAAGCTATAGCGTCGGGATTTCCGCTGTCTGCAGTGGCGGCAAGTTCGGAGTTAATGGGGAACTGGGCACCAGGAGCTCACGGAGGTACATTTGGAGCCAACCCGGTGAGCTGTGCCGCTGCTGTTGCTACCCTTGATGTCTTTAAGGAGGAAAAAGTGCTCGAAAATTGTGTGCGCGTGGGCAAATACTTCAAAGAGAAGCTCGATGGACTTAAAGTAAAATATCCGCTGATAGGAGACGTGCGAGGCCTGGGAATGATGCTAGCGGTGGAAATCGTAGACGGAAGAGGAAACCCTAATCCCGATGCCACAAAGAAGATAACCGAATTCTGTTTCGAGAACGGGCTCCTTTTCTTCATTTGCGGCACTTATAAAAATTGCATAAGGTTTATGACATCGCTTAATATCGGTGAGGAAATAATCGACGAAGGTCTTGGTATTTTCGAAAAAGCATTGGCAAGCGTAGTTTGATTTTTTTTTATTGATAATACATGTCGGAATCGTTTGAGACAAAGGGGTAAACGTAGACAAAGGTAGGTGTTGTTCAGCGAAGGGGGGAACATGAAACGAACGGAATACATGCTATAGATATTGGGATGATAGCTTTTTATTTTGTAATTGTCCTGGTCATAGGAATGTATGCTAGTAAGAAGGTTCGAAACTTCGACGATATCTCTGTAGCTGGTCGGCGATTTGGCACCTTTTCTGCAGCAGTGGGGAGCGCCTCGAATGTCGCTGGTGGTGCTAGTACCGTAGGCACCGCAGCCGATGGTTTCAAGATTGGGCTGTCTGGTGGTTGGTTTGGCGTCGCGACGGCCCTTGCTGGTCCAGTGACGGCATGGTTTATGGGTATTGTAAAGAAGGTAGCGGATAGACATCGATTTGTCACGGTGGGGGATTTTCTTGGCTACAGATATTCCAAATCCGCTAAAGTAATTGCCGGCGCAGTGAACGGGATTTCTTACGCTGGTTTCGTTGCTGGTCAGGCAGTTACGTTAGGTGCGGTTCTTTCCTCTGTTATAGGTTGGGACTTTAATGCGAGCATAGCGGTTGGTTCTTTGGTTTGTATCGGATATACAATAGCTGGAGGTCTTCCTGCGGCGGTTTATACCGATTATCTTCAGTTGACAACAATATGGCTGGGTATGGCTGTAGTTGGATTACCTGTGGCGTTGGGCATGGTCGGAGGGTTTGGGGCCTTAGTTACCTCTCTGCCAGCCGAGTTCTTTGATATCGGGCGAGTGGGAGTAGGCTCCGTGCTTGGAGTTTTGATTCCCACAGCCCTTTCCAGTTTTGTTCTTCAGGCAGCTTACGCATATGCAATTTGTACCAGGAACCCATCTATGGCCGTAAAGGCGCGCTATCTCCAAAGCGGCCTTTATATAGTGCCAACCCTTGCTGCCTTATTGATAGGAGTGTGCGGGCTTGTTTACTTTGGGAGTTTGGATAACCCGTCTCAGGTCTTGCCTAAGATGATCTTGGAGATATTTCCATCGGGCGTTGCTGGTTTGGTTTTAGCGGCAGTGCCGGCAGCCACGATGAGCACATTTGATACCTGTCTTACCTGCTCGGTAAGTTCTTTTGTGCAAGACGTTTATAAGCCGTTGATTAACGCCAATCCATCTGAAAGACATACGCTGATAGTAACGCGCGTACTGATGGTAGTTGTCGGTTTGTTTGCCATGCTCGTTGCAATGGCTTTTCCACGCATCATCCCGCTTATCCTGTGGGGTTACGCATTTGGCGTGGGGGCTCTGTTGGCGCCTACTCTTGCAGCGTTCTTCTGGCCTCGTGCCACTAATGGAGGTGCCTTGGCTGCCATGCTTGTCGGTGGCCTGACGCAGCTTAGCTTGACTATATGGAAAGTCCTACCTGCCGCTATTCCTCCAGTACTCGTCAGCCTGCCGATTTCTGCGATAGTTCTATTTGCGGTCTCTATGATAACCCAACCTCCCGACCCAAAGGTTATAGATGGAATGAGGTGGAAATGAGGGGTCTGGCACAGAAGCGAAGGGGGTGAAGGAGAGGTTGTCACAGATGTATCTGGATATCTTAATCACAGGTGGCAAGATTATAACCCTTGATCCCAACAAACCTGAGGCTGCCGCAGTGGGTATAAAGGATGACACGATAGCCCTGGTTGAGGATTCAGCCCAGAGTTTGCACGAAGCTATGCCCGTTGCCAAGCACATCGACCTCCGAGGTGCTGTCTTGCTGCCTGGTTTTATCGATACCCATGTTCACTTGTTGAATACCGGTATCTATCAACTCCTCGGCGTGGATTGCACAGTTGCCTTAACCATAACCGAGGTTTTGGAGCATATATCCAAGAAGGCCAACGCCATCCACACAGGAGATTGGATCTTAGGATATGGATTTGATCATGAGAAAATTAAAGAAAGGCGCTATCCCACAGCGAATGAACTTAGCGAGGCTGCCCCTTATAACCCTGTCTTTGTCCAAAGGCGGGATGGTCATTCTGCTGCCTTAAATTGGGAAGCGATGAAGCTGTTTAAGATCTCGGCTGGACAACCTGGAGTTGACACGGATGAGAGCGGTCGTGCCATTGGTGTGGTGAGGGGAATGGCCAACACCAAGGTAATCGAGAAGCTTAATCGGATTTTGGTGACACCTTCACTATGTGAGCGTGCGTATTCCACTGCGGCTCTTGAGGCGTTAAAAGTAGGGCTTACAACTGTACATGCACTCGTAGGTGGCAAACAGACAGATCTTAGCACTTCGTGGCTCATAGAAAATGGGTTAACTCTTCCAGTTAGAACTGTAGTATATGATGAGACTACCGATGTCGACAGGGTGAAAGCAGAAGGATTGAACCGAATTGGTGGTTGTTTGCTCATCGACGGCTCTGTTGGTAGCTGGACCGCAGCGTTGTATGAGCCGTATAGCGACAATCCATCTTCTTCAGGCGTGTTGTATTGGGACGATGATTGCCTCTTCCAATTTATACACAAGGCTCATCAGGAAGGTCTCCAAGTCAGCATGCACGCTATAGGCGAGCGCGCTATAGATCAGCTTTTATCCGCTTATGAAAAAGCAATAAAAAAGAGCCCCAGGTGGGATCATCGACATCGCGTGGAGCACTTCTTGTTTCCTACATGGGAGGCGGTAGACAAAGCTGCTGAGCTTGGGTTAGTTCTGGCGATGCAGCCAGCGTTCGAATACTTTTGGGGCGGGGTAGGCAACATGTATGGTTCTCGGTTGGGTCCGGAGCGAGTGACCAGGACTAAACCAATTCGCACTGCACTGCAAAAGGGCATACGCGTGGCTGGAGGTTCAGATAGCTACGTAACTCCGATGTGGCCATTGCTGGGCATACATGCCACAGTTAATCACCCTAACGATGCTCAAAGAATTTCGGTCTTGCAGGCTATTGAGCTATTTACCACAAATGCGGCCTACGCTGCTTTTGAAGAGGATAAAAAAGGCATGATAAAAAGGGGTTATTTGGCTGATTTTGTAATATTGGCGGAAGACCCAAGGGTCATACCATCTGCCAAAATAAAGGATATAAGTGTATTAATGACCATTGTAGGCGGCAAGCTTGTCTACTCTGCATGTCATTTTAGGTAACATATTGCTATAAACAGCCTATAATGATCAATGACTATATTGGTAGCAAATAAGCTATGATAATTTGTTAATTGCTGTATTTTAACAAAATATAATAAGGAGGTTTGAAACAATGAGCACAATTGCATCCAGAAAAACCAGAAGTAAGGTGTTAATAGCTATTATTATTCTTGTAGTCATTCAAGGTAATTTCTTACCTCCATATCTGCCTAACTTTATTGTTTTTGGCTGGATTCCTTTTCAATTGTTGAATTATTGGCTTTACGCAGTAGAGCTTTCTGTTTTAGGTTGGCTGTTGGCAAGGCAGATAATAAGATAGTCCTTTTGAGAAGCGATACAAAGGAGATGATCGTTATGGGTCGCGGCGTTTGGGTTTTGGTTGGATTGGGAATCTATGTCGTTGGCGTTATTTGGCTGTCTGAAGTTGCTCACAAGAGAGCGCAAGCCACTACCGAAGATTATTTTGTCGCAGGCAGAAGTGTCCCAACGCTCATGATGATAGGCACGATTGCTCTTTCCATATGGAGTGCCTTGGCGTTTTACGGATGGCCTGGGGCAACTTATCGTGCGGGCATAGGGTATCTTGCCGGTGCAGCGGGTGGTTGTGTGATGGGTATTTGGGCGGTTCTAATAATGTATAAGCTTTGGTTATTGGGTAAACAATATGGTTATGTGACCCCTGGGGATTTTATGTCTGATCGTTATTACTCTCCACTTTTTAGATGGATAACATCTTTAATATGTGTAATTTTTATAGTGCCTTACATCTCTGCTCAGATAATTGGAGCATCGTCAGGCATTGAAGTCGCGAGTGCTGGTTCTGTCAGTTTTTGGCTTGCTGCTGGAATACTATCTATTATTTTGATATGGCACGTTCTTTGGGGTGGCGCCAGGTCCATTGCCTTTGCTGACACGCTCGCTGGCTTTGCGGGTGTGTTTATTACAGTGACAATGATATGGTTTGTGCTTTCGGCAAATTTCCAGGGTGGATTACAAGAGGTTGCTTCTAAGGTCATGTCTCACTCACCTGAGGTGCTGTCTCATTCAGGCATTTATGCAAGCGGCGTTGGTGTACTTGGAATATCTGTAAGTGCCGGGGTGGCTATTATAGCATGGCCCCATATTTTCGTCAGATCTTATTTTGCATTTTCAAAACAAACCTTTAGAGTAATGGCATGGGTATTCCCATTACTTGAAATGTTTATGTTTTCGTGTTTTGTAATTCAAGGTTCTTATTTAGGACGGGCATTATATGGGCCTGGTCTTGACTCGAGGACTTCGGACATTCTGCTTCCAAAAATGGTTAGCGAATATTCTCCATTTTTGTTTTCCATTTTAGTAGTAATAGGCGTATATGCTTATGCGATGTCGACAGCTGATTCTCAGCTTCTTGTGTCGAGCTCAATTCTTCAAAAAGACATCTACGATCAATTAAAGCCTGGAGCAAGCGAAAACGAGCGCCTGCGATTCGCAAGAATATGGATATTGGTGATGATGTTGGTAGTGCTACTTGTAGTCACCTTTAGGCCTGCCTTGTTGGTAAATTATGCATATGCGTTTTCGTCTCCTGCGTTCGCCCAATTACTTCCTCCTCTATTGGGTGGCCTTTATTGGCAAAGGGCCACGAAAGAAGGGGCCATAGCGGGTACAGTTATTGGCTTAGTTGCTGTATTGGTGACTCAATTTGTAAGAAATCCCGTTCCAATAGTACATCCTGTTTTGTGGGGGTTATTGCTCAATATTTGTGCATATATGTTGGTCAGTTGCGCAACACCGCCGCCGCCTCGGGAAGTAATAGAAAAAATACATATCTTCTTGGACAAGAAAATATGGGAAGAAGGTTAAAGTTACTTGAGTAGAATGACAGACTGACTACATACTTAAATAGTGAATAAGATTTTAGACATCCCATTTCCCTAAATTTATCTCTGGATGATGCTTATAGATTGTTAAGCACAACCTGCGATTTGCGCATCTCTTAAATCGTTAATGAGAATGGCAGTTCTATGCATTGTTGTGCCCAAGAGCATAATGGTTACCCTTCTTAGCCACAGCTGATCGACTGAGCTGTGGCTAAGTTTGGAAATGGCTCGATAACTCTAAATTGATATTTCGTATTAATAATCTCTCAGGAGCTTGGGCATTGACTGGACGGCAGACGTGAGGTATTTTAACTGAACCAAAATAGGACACGAACGGGAGGGGTGGAGCAAATGGTGAGGAAGAAGGGGTTATTAGTTCGGGTCGCAGTGCTGGCATCGGTTGTCTTTATGGCGAGTTCAGCTTGGGCGGTAACGTTTATCAACCTCGCCACGGGGACGACTGGAGGGATGTATTACCCTGTAGGTGCTGCTATGGTCAAGATTTGGAATGAGAATATAGCTGATATAAATGCCAATGTTCAATCCACCGGCGGAACCGTCCACAATATCCAATTGATGGGCAATGGAGAGGCGGAGGCAGGTTTCATGGATCACAATTATTACAGCGCCTACAATGGCTTGGGCAAGTGGGAGGACAACCCTCAGAAATACATAAGGGGAATGGTCCCTCTCTATCCCGAGCCCGTCCAGCTTATGGTAGCGCCCAACAGCGGCATAAAGAGCGTTTACGATCTAAAGGGTAAAAAGGTATCTATAGGAGCCGTGGCCAGCGGCACAGAGGTTACGGCGAGACAACTTTTGAACCTTGCCGGCATAGACCCAGATAAGGACATAAAGGCGGAGAACTTAGGTGTGGGAGACACCGGAAGGGCCTTCGCGGACAGGCTCATCGATGCCGCGATAATGATGGGAGCGCTGGGTCAGGCTGGGGTGGTGGAGGCTACCACCCTGGGGGTGGCTTATCTCATCGACATCCCCGACGAGGTCATCAAGAAGGCAGTCAGTCAGTATCCTTATTGGTTCCCCTTCACCATACCGGCCGGCACCTATAAGGGCCAAGAGGAGCCGATCAAAACCTACGCAGGTCCTAACATCATAGCCGTTCACGAAAAGCTCACTGAGGATTTAGTCTACCAGATGACGAAGACACTTTTTGAACACAAAGAAGACCTCATCGCAGTTACACCTCAGATGAAACATATGGTGCCCGAAAACGTCGAGCAGATCGTGATACCCTTACATCCTGGCGCCGAGCGCTATTACAAAGAAATAGGTGTCCTAAAGTGATAGAAAGTCGTTGACTGCTTGACGCGAACAGTCCTTAGGCCCTATGCTTCCTGTATTCGCGCGGGGAGCATGGGGCCGTATTTATACCGGTGCATATTGAGGGAGGAATCGACAAGATGTCAGGATCTTCAGTCGAGGAAAGCCAGCAAAAAGTCGAGGAAGTAATCGAAAAGTACGACGTAGAAAGCCGCTACAGGAGATTGAGCGGTTTGTCTGGCCTTTTCGTATCGGGTTGGCTCGTGGCTATGTCGGCATTTCACTTTTACACGGCAGGCTTGAGCACTCTCCCTACGTCCATACATAGGGCGGTACACCTGACCTTTGCCATGGTTGGCGTCTTTTTGCTTTACCCCGCCAGAAAGAGCTCAAGCAGGCGATCGATACCGTGGTATGATTGGCTGCTGGCAGGATTATCGGCCCTCGGATGCGGGTATATAGTCTTTTTCTTCAACGACATCGCGAGGCGTGGGGCGGCCGTCTTCCCTCACGATCTATGGCTTGGGATAATGACGATAGTTTTAGTCCTCGAGGCTGGTCGTCGCGTCTCTGGCAAGGTTTTGCCGATGCTCTCTATCTTGTTTTTGCTCTATTGTTACTTTGGGCGACAAATGCCTGGTGTGTTTATGCACCGCGGGTATTCGATAAACCGCATCGTCCAACATATGTATCTCGTCCCCGAGGGCATATTCGGCGTAGCCCTCGGGGTTTCGAGCACCTTCGTATTCATATTCATATTGTTTGGGGCGTTCCTTTCCAGGTGCGGAGGAGCGCGCTTTTTCACCAACTTGGCTTTAGCGCTGGCAGGGCGCTCGCCAGGCGGACCTGCCAAAGTCGCTATAGTGGCCTCTGGACTTCTGGGCACGATAAACGGTTCCTCTGTGGCAAATGTGGCCACCACCGGAGTCTTTACCATACCGCTCATGAAGAGGGTGGGTTACCGTCCCGAGTTCGCCGGGGCAGTGGAGGCGGCGGCCTCAACCGCCGGGCAGTTCATGCCACCGATAATGGGGGCAGGGGCTTTCGTAATGAGCGAATTTCTGCAGGTGCCTTACTTAAGGATCGCAGCGGCTGCTGCGATCCCGGCTGTAATCTATTACTTAGCCCTCTATTTCAATGTCCATTGCAGAGCGCAGAGGCGAGGGCTAAAGGGACTTCCAGAAAAAGATCTGCCCAATGTGATAGGTGTCCTGCTTCATGACGGTCACCTCCTGATTCCGTTGGGCGTGGTGCTCTATGCACTGCTTTCCAAATATACCCCGCTTGCCGCGGCTTTCTGGGGTGTGATATCCGTGTTCGCCGTGAGCTTCTTGAGACCCCACACGAGGATGAATATAAGGGATTTGTTGAAGACCATGGAAGAGGGCGCGCGCAGCGCTCTCGGTGTTGCTTTGGCGTGTGCCATGGTTGGGTTCATAGTAGGGACGTCGTCGCTCACAGGATTGGGCTTTGTTATCTCCAACAATATCATCGAACTTGCTCACGGGAGACTCTTTTTTACCCTCCTTTTGGGCATGGTGGCATGCCTGGTGCTCGGAATGGGGCTTCCGACGACTGCAAATTACATCGTCACCAGCACGATTATAGCGCCGGCCTTGATAAAGATGCACATCCTTCCCTTGGCGGCTCACATGTTTGTGTTTTACTTCGGCATAATGGCAGACCTTACGCCTCCCGTGTGCCTGGCGGCATTCACCGGAGCTGGCATAGCAGGGGCAAATCCAACACAAACAGGCTTCCAGGCCGCGAGGATTGCACTTGTGGCGTATCTGTTGCCCTTTACGTTCATTTATTCTCCCGCCATCCTGCTCGAGAGCCCTAACTTGCCATACTTGGCGCTGTTAATAGCGTCCGCTGCCGTCGGTGTAGTTGGTATTTCAGGAGCCCTCCAGGGATGGTTGCTCTGCCGGTTGGGACTTCTCATCAGGGGTTTACTCCTCGCTTCTGGCGTGGCGGCGTTCTTTCCGCAGGCACAATATAAGGCAGCAGCGCTGATCGTTCTCACTGCCGCCTTCTTCACCTTGTGGTGGCGCGCTCGTGCCTCAAGCGAAATATCCTAATGCGACCGCCGCGGCGCCTATTATTGCGGCATCGTTGCCCAGGAGGCTAAGGCGGAGGTCTAATGCTTCCCTGAACGGAAGCGCCAGGTAAGGGATAACGTGAGGTCGCAAACTCTCAAGAAAGCCCTCACCTCGGCTCAGGCCACCGCCTATAACGATGGCCTCGGGGTCGAGCATGTGCGCGACAGATGCCAAAGCTCTCCCCCAGGCGTCAAGCGCCACGTTCCAAAGGTCTGCAATGACGGGGTTCCCCCTCTCTTGCCATAGACGGGGGAGGTCATCGGGAATGCCCCATGAGCGGGCAAGTCTTTCTAAGGCATCGGCGCCGCAAATGGCTTCCAGGTGTCCCCTTCCGCCGCACCCGCAGTATTCATCTCTGCCGATTGCGATGTGGCCGGGTTCGCCCGCCATGCCATGAGCGCCCTTCAGGAGCTTTCCGTCGAGGACTATCCCGCCGCCTACACCTGTGCCTAATGTTATAACCACATAACTTGAAAGGCCCTTTGCGGCGCCTACCCACCCCTCACCCAGGGCGTAGCAGTTGGCATCGTTTTCGATTGCTACGGGCCTGGAAAGGCGTTCCTCGAGTAGCGCCTTCAACGGCACCCCTTCCCAGTTGGGAAAGTTAGGCATCTTTTTAATATGCTCCCTAAAAGTATCGAGCATTCCGGGCACGCCCAGCCCCACTGGAACGACCTCTCCGGCTGGAGAGAGTGCTTCAACGAGACGTGCAACCTGAGCGCACACCTCTTCCTGGCGCCTGCCAGGCGCAGTCGCTTCTTCCAAACGCTCCTGAATAGCCCCATCAACTACAAGAGCTGCCTTTGTGTTGTGTCCGCCCAGGTCTATCCCTATAGCGCGCAAAGGCCCACCTCCTAACGGCCGTGTAATCCCCTGGCTGCTACGAAAGCTATCCCGTGCTTGGTCAGGCTTTCAGCGGTGCGGTTTAAGGCTATGTGCTTGAGCATATAATTCTTCTCGAGGCTTTCCCAATGACCGGAGGCTATGACCTCCTCCTT
>NZ_JADEVE010000029.1 GCF_016125955.1 Acetomicrobium sp. S15 = DSM 107314
AGGTATTGGCTATCATAACGGGGATGCCCTCTCTGATGTGCACCCATGTAAAGACTGAAGACGTACACACGTCGAGCATTACAGTTGTAGTCCGAATAACAGAGTCGCCAATGCGGTTCCAACCGGATTCCACTTTCCAAAAACAATAGCGGCAAAGGCTATAAAACCCCGGCCAGCGGTAATATTGTCATAAAAGGTGTTTATTCCGGTCAAGGTAACTGCAGCGCCGCCTAGCCCGGCCAGTAACCCGCTAATGATTACAGACCAGTAGCGAACTGTGTAAACACTAGTCCCGACAGTATCCACAGCCTTAGGATGTTCGCCTGTTGCGCGGATTTTTAGTCCCCAGTGGGTGTGAAACAGGATAAAATGTACAACCGGG
>NZ_JADEVE010000030.1 GCF_016125955.1 Acetomicrobium sp. S15 = DSM 107314
TCTCGCGATGACCTCAGGTCTTACTAAGACCGATTACGGATTTAAGCCAAGGCATTGTCGTAAGGATCTCCTACACTGCCCACGGATAGCTCTATTCCTGCCTCAGTGCACCTTAAGCTACTTTAATGCCCTCTCGATTGAGAGGTCCTACATACTTTCCTATCTCCGTAGACTCAGGAATTCCTCCCATACCCTTTTAATTTCTTCCCGCAACATGGCATCACGCCTTTTGCGGGGCGAGTGAGAAGCTGGATCGATTTGGCTACGTTTTCTTTAGCAAGTATTCGACTGAGCGATCTGTAATGCACGACAAATCGGCTAAGGCTTCGTAATTTTGTCTTGTGTTCTTCGTCGATAAAGGCAACCATCATTTTGCGC
>NZ_JADEVE010000031.1 GCF_016125955.1 Acetomicrobium sp. S15 = DSM 107314
CCATGGGTGCAAATACGATCACCATAGAGGCAAAGAGCGTAAATGGCAAGCTTTTCTCTAAGCAGGTGACTATATATCGTCGTTAAACCTGTAAGCGCTACTGCGTTAGGATTCGTTCTTGGATATCTTGTTGAAACAAATCTCAGAAGATCGTTAACGGTGGCCAAGGGCAACTGGATGATATTCTTCCAAAATCCGATTTCCCTCGTTCTGATATGCACCGATGAAGATCTCCGGTTTTTCTATTCCTCCTGTTTTAAAAGCTGGATGTACGCCACTTCCATAGACGGGGTCGATATCCTCGAGG
>NZ_JADEVE010000032.1 GCF_016125955.1 Acetomicrobium sp. S15 = DSM 107314
TGGGTTCACTTTATCGCGAAGCGTTATAAATCGGTCGTCTGAGGCATCTAAAAATCCGATGAGGGGTCGCCGGTATTTGGTTTCATACCTCCCCCACCGCCAAACATCTCGCGCGCCGGTAGCTCAATTGGATAGAGCAACGGACTTCGGATCCGTAGGTTGGGGGTTCGAATCCTCTCCGGCGCGCCAGTTTTAGTTCCCGACCTGATTCTTTCTATGTCGGGAATTTTTATTGCTATTTTTAGAGCGGGATGGAGCCGTAAGCAGGCCGTGTGCGCTTTCGATGGCCATCGGCGCGCGAAAAATTTATAAGGCTCGTCTGGCTGTGGCCATAACTGG
>NZ_JADEVE010000033.1 GCF_016125955.1 Acetomicrobium sp. S15 = DSM 107314
GTTCGCGATGTCAAGCGCCTCGATGCCCTTTGCGATAAGGCTTATCTCGCGGCAGATGTGATTGTGGATGGAGAGGTGCTCGCTCATCGCGACCGGCTGCTCACTGCGGACGTGATCCTCCTCGGCACGCCCAAACAGCTAAAAGGCCTCGTGCAGAAGCTTTCCGCCATGCCGTATTGGGGGCTCGAAGAGGTGCGCAAAGGGCTATCCGCAGCTAGAGAGGGGCTTTCACCCTCTGTGGCCTGCTGTTCCAACACAGTTCGGCTAAGCTTTTCCTTTGTGACTTCCCGGCCCATCTGCGGACGGACCAGTTGCGCGCTCCCACAACCCGCTATGCGC
>NZ_JADEVE010000034.1 GCF_016125955.1 Acetomicrobium sp. S15 = DSM 107314
GCGAAACTTCCTCATCATTCGTTCCCTCCCCATAGTTTCTTATCGCTTTTATTATAGCAGACGTCGTCGACTTTGATTAATCTTAAAAACGCCCCTCTGAGGGCGACCTGTCCCACCGGCCCAGTGGGGTTGGTCGCGGCGGCCGGTACCGGTCTGCAGGAGGTGCACGTTCAATTGGCGCGCAGGGGGGTAGGCGTGCTCCATGCCATCTTCGACACCTCTCTTGTGTCGGCGCGCGCCAAGTGGTATATAAAACCCGCGCGCCGCCCGCCGTCTATCTACATTTGCCTACAGAAGCTCGGTCACTGTGCGGTCCACAATCTCGGCACCGGCTATGGAGACCGGCCCGGAGA
>NZ_JADEVE010000035.1 GCF_016125955.1 Acetomicrobium sp. S15 = DSM 107314
GTTCGCCGTCCATCCTCGATGAACCCAATTTGCTCCCCATTGAGGGCGCCACAACTTCTCATCGTCGGTGGTGCTGTAGGTATACTGGCTCAACAGAAGAACCCGAACGTGATAGTGCCCGTCATTCACGCCTTTTTGGGCGATTCGGCCAACCCCAACTTGGAGGCCGAGATAGCGGCCTTCCGCGAGCAATGTTATCTCAAGGCGAGGCTCGAGTTTATGAAACGTGCCCTCGTCTCCGTGGAGGGCGAGAATGCTTGAGCGCCTTTAAGGTTGCGTCAAAGGAGCGGCGCTTTTGGATTTG
>NZ_JADEVE010000036.1 GCF_016125955.1 Acetomicrobium sp. S15 = DSM 107314
CAAGAATACTATCGGAATCGGTTGAAACTTTTGGGAGTGGCCTAAATGGATGATAAATTGCTGAGCCAAGAGGAAAGGCCGTGAGGCGTGAAAAGTGATGAGTGATCAGTAATGAGTGATGAGTGATCAGTGATGAGTGAAGAGTGAAAAATGTGCATGCGAGTGTATGATTGTAAAAAGTAGAACAAGGATTAGGGCAGGCTAAGAAACACAAAAAGTAAAGACCTGACTCTGGGGTTTGCCCCCTTCTACCTGCCCGATGAAGCTTTAACCTGTTCTGCAAATCAGAGGTGAAGCCAACATATAATTTCCCATCAACTTCACTATAAAGTACATGCACGTAGTACATGTTATTCCACGGGGTGAACTACATTGCTTGGTATCGAAACAACAGACCTTTTACCTGGTCCACCAGACTATACTTTTCCTCCTTTGGAAACTCACTGACGATTTCATAAACTTTGGTAACAACTCCTTCCAAACATCCAAATCTTTGTGCGTTTTCAGACTCCTCATTGTTTCATGCCCTCATCCTGTGTTCCATACCCTCAGGTGTTCAGTATATCTCACATCTCACATTTCTCACGTCTTACATCTCACGTTTCTCACAGCCCCTTGACACACCCATTTACAGGTAGTATTTTTACTCATGAAAGGTAAACCTAAAAACAGGTGGTATTTTGGAAAGCATGTTAGATACTTTGATCACCTCGCAAACGAGGGTGAAGCTTTTGCTTAAATTTTTCTTGAATCCCGAGAGCAAGTCTTATTTAAGGGAATTGGCCGAAGAATTCGGCGAATCCACCAATGCGGTTCGCCTTGAGCTAAACCGACTTGCGCAAGCCGGGCTTTTAACTTCAGCGGAAGAGGGCAGAACCAAAGTATATCAGGCTAACCCACACCACCCCCTTTTCCCTGAAATACAGAGCATGGTGCGAAAATTTACGGGGATCGACCAACTCATTCCGCAAATCCTTTCTCAACTCGGGGATGTGCGTTCTGCCTTTATCGTGGGCGACTACGCAAAAGGGATCGATTCCGGCATTATCGACCTTGTTTTAGTAGGCCGCGTCGACCAAAGCTACCTTCAAAAGCTCATCGACAAAGTAGAGTCTTTGATCCACCGCAAAATCCGCTTTTTGGCTTTGAGCGAAGACGAATTTGGAAAGTTTAAGAGCACGCTAAAAGTAGAGGAAGGGATTGGGTTGTGGAATAAAAACGGTGATGAGTGAACAGTAATGAGTGATGAGTGAAAAATGTGGAAGTGGATGTGAGAGTGGAAGTGAGTGTGAGTGATGAGTAATCAGTGAAGAGTAATGAGTGAATGTGAGGGTGAGAGTGAAAGCAAGAGCGAGAAGAGCAAAAGTTAGGGCAGACTAAGAAACACCAAAAGTAAAGACCTGACCTCGGAGGTTTGTAACTCTAAAAACTATGAGCAAAAATAAGGTTTTGGATAAAGTTTTTTCTGGTGCAAATGATAGCAACATAAGATTTCGTGATTTGAGAAAACTTCTGTTGGAATATGGTTTTTGTGAACGAATTAAAGGTGATCATTACATATTCACTAAAGATAACGTCGATGAAATTGTAAATTTGCAACCACTCAAGGATGGTAAAGCAAAATCGTATCAGGTAAGGCAAGTAAGAAATTTGTTTTTGAAATATAAATTTCATTTAGAAAAGGAGAATTAAATATGGAAGATTACATAAAATATGAAATGATTATATATTGGAGCAAGGAAGACGACGCTTTTATTGTGGAAGTGCCTGAACTACCGGGCTGCATGGCCGATGGCAAAACCTACGAAGAAGCCATTAAAAACGCTCTAATTGTGATCAGAGAATGGGTAGAAACCGCAAAGGAACTTGGCAAGGAGATCCCTGAACCGAAAGGGAGATTGCTTTACGCGTGACACAACTGACGTCATAATATGTGAGACATAATGCGTGAAAAATGTGAAAGTGGATGTGAGAGTGGAAGTGAGAGTGAGTGATGAGTAATCAGTGAAGAGTGATGAGTGAATGTGAAGGTGAGAGTGGAAAATAAGAGCAAGAAGAGCAAAAGTTAGGGCAGGCTAAGAAACACCAAAAATAAAGATATATATTAAACCCGAGGAAACTTGAGTAATTGAATTAATCGTGAGGCAAGTGAGGAGGAAATTTAATGAAAGTGCTTGAAATACCCGAAGTAAATCTTGAGGACGAAGAATTAAAGTTAGCCTTAGCCATCAAACTCTTGGAAGAAGGCAAAATATCTCTGGGTAAAGCGGCTGAAATAGCGGGTTTCTCTGAAAGATCCTTTGCGGAGCTCCTTTTGAAAAAGGGGATATCTCCGGTAATTTTTGAAGATATAAATTTAGATAAAGAATTTCGAAATGCCTGATAGGTGTGTCGTTGATACCTCGTGCTTAATAGTTCTTGATAAAGCAGCGCTGTTACCCCTTCTTTGTGAGCTTTACGAAAAAGTTTACGTTCCTAAAAGCGTGATTGTTGAATTTGGAGTGAGTCCCTTTATTTCCTGTGCCGAGGTGGTCGATGTTCGCTCTAAGTTAATTATAGCCCTAACAGAAGAACTAAATCTTGGATTAGGAGAAGCTGAAACAATTGCGTACGCTTATGAGGAAGGTATAAGAGCCATAATAGACGATGCCAAGGCTCGGAGAGTGGCAGAAAAGTTGTCTATAAAACTAACAGGCACTTTAGGACTCTTGATCAAAGCTGAGGAGAGGAGGGTCATTGAAAGTTCATATAAAACTGTTTTAGAATTAAGAAGGCTTGGTTTTCGCATTTCAGATGGCCTTATTGACGAACTAAAGATGAGGAAGAAAAAATCGTAAACATGGTGAGCACAATCATATGTACAGTATACCAAATCCCTGAGATATAGATGTCTCAAAATTTGAAAGTGAGTGATGAGTGATCGGTAATAAGTGAATACGAGGGTGAGAGTGAAAGCAAGAGCAAGAAGAGCAAAAGTTAGGGCAGACCAAGAAACGTCAAAAGTAAAAACCTGACCCCGGAGGCATGTTGAGTTAAGACGAATTTGGAAAGTTTAAGGGCACGCTAAAAGTAGAGGAAGGGATTGGGTTGTGGAGTAAAGATGGTGATGAGTGATCAGTAATGAGTGACGAGTGAAGAATGTGAAAGTGAATGTGAGACGTGATAGGTGAGATGTAAGACACAAAACGTAAGATGTAAAATGTAATAAGCATAACGAAGAAAGTTAGTAGAGGCTAAGAAACACAGAAAGTAAAGACTCCAAAGAGCAAAGGAGCATGCAGTGAACAGAATGCGAACGCTACTCATAACTGGAGGTTGCGGTTTTATCGGGTCAAACCTTGTACGATACTGTCTTAAGCAAGGCTACCGTGTCATTAACCTGGACAAACTAACATATGCTGGTAACCTTGCATCTGTACGAGATGTCGAGAACAACCCATCATATAATTTTGTTCATGGCGACATCGCCGATACAGACCTATTAAGAAAAATTTTAGCCAAAGAACAGCCATCGGGAATCCTAAATCTTGCGGCTGAAAGCCACGTGGACCGTTCCATAGATGCGCCCGACGATTTCATTCAGACTAATATCATGGGAACTTACAGACTTCTCAAGGCTACCTTGGAGTACTGGGAAAACCTTGACCACCCTGCAAAAGAAACGTTCCGTTTCCTCCATGTCTCTACCGACGAGGTTTTTGGCTCTTTAGACCCAGAGGGGTACTTCACGGAAACTACACCTTACAATCCTCGTTCGCCATACTCCGCCTCGAAAGCATCATCAGATCACCTGGTGCGGGCTTTCTTTCACACCTACGGTCTTCCAACACTAATAACGAACTGTTCAAACAACTACGGCCCTTATCAATTTCCGGAAAAACTCATACCTCTCATGATCATATCAGCTTTCAATGGCAAGCCCCTTCCTGTATATGGCGATGGTAGCAACATCCGCGACTGGCTCTACGTTGAGGATCATTGTGAAGCCCTTGTTGAAGTTTTTGAAAAAGGTCGCCCCGGTGAAACCTACAACATTGGTGGTCACAACGAAAAGACTAATCTCGAGGTGGTTCAGGCCCTCTGTGATTTGTTGGATGATCTTCGGCCCAAAGGGTATAA
Source organism: Acetomicrobium sp. S15 = DSM 107314 (assembly GCF_016125955.1). Classification (NCBI taxonomy): domain Bacteria; kingdom Thermotogati; phylum Synergistota; class Synergistia; order Synergistales; family Acetomicrobiaceae; genus Acetomicrobium; species Acetomicrobium sp. S15 = DSM 107314. The sequence continues at coordinate 4,120 of NZ_JADEVE010000036.1, forward strand.
TGCTTCCTACAGGGACCAGATAATCTTCGTCACTGATCGACCGGGCCATGACCGGCGCTATGCCATCAATGCAGAAAAGATCCAGCGCGAACTTGGCTGGAAACCCAAGGAGAGCTTTGAAACAGGCCTCGAAAAAACGGTAAAATGGTACCTGGATAACCAATGGTGGGTAAAAGAAGTTACCCAAGGGAAATATAACCTCGAGCGGCTTGGCCTTGGTAACCGCAGGGAGGGAACAGGGAAATGATCCAAAAAGGCATTATCCTCGCAGGCGGAAGTGGCACTCGGCTTTATCCGGTCACCCTTAGTACGAGTAAGCAGTTGCTTCCTGTTTACGACAAACCCATGATTTACTATCCCTTGAGCACACTAATGCTTGCCGGTATTCGTGATATCCTCATAATCACCACTCCGGAAGACCAGGCGAACTTTAAACGCCTTCTCGGCGATGGAAGCCAGTGGGGGCTTGCCATTTCCTATGCGGTTCAACCTAGGCCTGAAGGTTTGGGTCAAGCCTTTATTATCGGAGAGGAATTCATCGCTGGAGAAGGTTGTGCTCTTATTCTTGGAGACAATCTTTTCTACGGTCAGGGTTTGACGAGCATACTCCAAGAAGCCGTTAAACAGGAAGCGGGCGCTACTATCTTTGGCTACCCCGTAAAAGATCCAGAACGTTATGGCATCGTCGAATTTGACGATCAAAAGAAAGTTATCTCCCTGGAGGAAAAACCCTTGAAGTCCAGATCTCATTACGCCATCGTAGGGCTTTACTTTTACGACAGCACAGTGGTTCAAAAAGCTTGTTCTACTAGGCCCTCGGAGCGAGGAGAACTTGAAATAACTGACATCAATCGACTTTACCTTGAGGAAGAACAGCTCAATGTCAAGATCATGGGGCGAGGTTTCGCTTGGTTTGACACGGGAACCCACGACAGTTTATTAGAGGCCTCACAATTCGTGGCCACCATCCAGAATCGGCAGGGCTTTATGATTTCCTGCCCCGAAGAGATCGCCTGGCGGCACGGCTATATCACCGAGAAGCAGCTTACCGAAGTAGCTAAAGGTATGAAAAACGGATACGGGGAATACCTTATACAATTGCTCGAACACGATGTGACAGATCTCGCAAAAGGGAAGGCGAGATGAGAAATGAATATCAAAAAACTTCAAAAAATTCACGATCCTAGTGGAGATATTTTTGTTTTTGAGGGTGAAGTTTTTAGCTTTCCCATTCGTCGGGTTTATTTCACGAAAAATGTTGCAGCTGGAGAAGTTAGAGGTCATCATGCACATAAAACCCTTAAGCAGATACTCATCTGTCCCCATGGAACTATAGAAGTAACCATGGACAATGGCAAGGAAATAAAAGAGAGAGTAACGCTTGATAATCCAGAGGATGCATTATATGTTGGCCCTTTAGTTTGGCATACGATGAAATGGATGCAAAAAGATAGTATTCTTTTAGTTCTTGCATCAGATTCTTTTAACGAATCCGATTACATACGGCAGTACTCCAATTTTCTTGAAGAGATAGTTCAGGGTAAGAATTAAGGTGAGCTGTTTGTTTATTGAAAAAATAAAGAAAGCAATAAGGAATCCTAGAGCGGCTTTCCGGTGGGCTTATTCCCACGCTGAGGGATTGTTTAAAATCTTTAATTTGAAGGCCTCTTTGTTTTTTGCTCTGCGAAAGTGACGCTTGGGAAGAAATTAGTTCCTCAACAGTCGATTAGGTTTTTGGGAAAGGGAAGGATTACGATTGGAGACAGGTGCAATTTTGGGGTTCGTAATGGGGGGTTTTTGGAACTCTTGTTGTGAACTTCAGGCTAGGTATACAGATTCAGAATTAATAATTGGGGATGATGTATTGGTTAATAACGGTTTAGTAATAGTAGCGGTAACCCGAGTCGAAATACAAGAAAACACACTTATTGGAAGAAATGTTCAAATTACAGATTCTGATGCTCATAATATTGATCCATCGAAAAGAAGATCTTGTCTCGGGGAGTCAAAGCCGGTTATCATTGGAAGAAATGTATGGATAGGTAATAATGTAATGATTCTTAAAGGAGCTTGTATCGGAGATAACTCTATAATTGGAGCAGGATCAGTTGTAACGGGTAAAAAATTTCCCTCGAATGTCATTATCGCGGGTAACCCTGCTAAAGTGATCAAACTTATTGAGCCCGGCCAATAGGAGGGTGTAGCGATTGAAAAAGGAAAAGAAAGTTCTTTTTAACCGTTTGGATTTCCTTTATCTTAAACACGAAGATGAATATAAGCAAGCAGCCCTTCGTGCTCTTCGTTCTGGCTGGTATATCATGGGTCCCGAACTCGAGGCCTTTGAAAAAGAGTTTGCTCGTTATGTTGGATGCTTACATTGTGTTGGCGTCAACTCGGGCCTGGATGCTTTAACCCTTTCGCTTCGCGCGCTTGGTATTGGCGAAGGCGACGAGGTCATTGTCCAGGCTAACACCTACATTGCCACAGTGCTGGCAATCACGGAAAACAGAGCAAAACCAATATTCGTTGAACCGGACGAATTCCATGGGATCGACGCAAATTTGATCGAGACAGCGATCACTCCGAAAACAAAAGCAATCATGGTCGTTCATCTTTATGGCCAGCCTTGCGACATGGAACCCATCACTGTAATTTCAAAGCGAACGGGCATTCCGTTAATTGAGGATTGCGCACAGTCCCACGGGTCTACCTATAAGGATAAAATGACAGGGGCCTTTGGCATACTCGGGTGTTTTTCGTTTTATCCGACGAAGAACCTGGGGGCTTTCGGAGATGCGGGAGCTGTTGTGACGGATAATCCGGTGTTTGCTGATAAGCTGAGAGCCCTCAGAAACTATGGCAGCAAGATCAAATACCAGAATGAAACCACGGGAGTAAATTCAAGGCTGGATGAAATACAGGCTGCACTTTTGCGGATCCGGCTAGGCCACTTGGAGGAAATTCTTGCAGAACGGGAAGCCATAGCCCAATTGTACCTGGCTGGCATTAACAATCCAACCGTCCGGTTACCTAAAGTTCGTCCGGAAGCGCGCCACACATGGCACCAGTTTGTCGTCCAGTGCAACAATCGCGACGCGTTGCAAACATGGCTTAAGGAAAAAGGAATCCAAACCCAGATCCATTATCCCATCCCGCCACACCTTTCTAAAGCATATTCAGACCTTGGGTATTCTCGGGGATCTTTTCCCATTACAGAACACCTTGCCAATACTGTCCTCAGCTTGCCTCTTTACTGCGGTATGACTTCTGATGAAATTGAGTATGTAGTCGATACCGTAAACAGGTTTTTAGATAGATGAGAAAGGCAATCATTGAAAGCAGAGGAAAGTTGCTTTTAGAGAATTTTTTTATTTATGGTATGGGTAACATACTGACAAAGGTAGTGCCATTTCTCATGTTGCCCATCCTGACACGATTGGTCACAGACCCTGTTGTTTTTGGGGTTTTCGACATTTATACTGTTGTAATCCGGTTTGCTACACCTATAGCGGTGCTAGGTTGTTACGATGCGATGTTTCGTCTTTTTTTCGATGATTCGGATTCGCAGTTTCACCGACAGATTTGCTCCAGTTCTTTGGCAATTGTTTCTTCTATAAGCGTTCTCATTCTTATTGTTTCCTTGATCCTCTATGCTTCGGACGTTGCTTTTGCTGACGGTTATGGCTGGCTGATTCCCATTGCGGGAATGGTTATAGCGAGCGGTGCTATAAGAGAAATCATTGCTGCTCCAAGTAGAATGCAAAATCAGAGGAAAAGAATTATTCTTCTTTCTTTACTGGCTCCTTTTGTTTATTACTTGATAGCCATGACACTTGCGTGGCAGGGAAAACCACTTGAGGGTCTTGTTTATGGCAATATGGTAAGTAGCTTTATAGTTCTTATGATTTACGGTATTTTAAACCACGCCTTCTTTTCGCCAAAAGCTATAAAAAAAGAGCATATCCGGGGACTGTTGAAGATGGGCATACCTCTGACACCTACTTTTCTGACCTACTGGGTGTTTACCTCCTGTGATCGTTTCATGTTGAGTCGGATGATTGGTTTAGAGGCTGTAGGGCTTTACGGAATTGGGGCGCGATTCTCATCAATAAGTCAAGGCATTTACATGGCTTTTGCAGGAGGTTGGCAATACTTTGCGTTTTCTACAATGAAAGACGAGGACCACACTCGTCTTATGTCGCATGTGTTCGAAGTGTTAGGGATTTTGTCCGTTGCCAGCCTGTTTTTCTTGCTCCCTTTTGTGGACTGGTTTTTTGAGTTGATCGTGGGTGAAACTTACCGTAAGGCGTCAGTGGTATTCCCATTCTTGTTTCTTTCGCCTTTACTATTAATGTTGTACCAAATTCTAGGGAGCCAGCTCCTTGTAGTCAAGAAAGGTTATCTTTCAACCGTTATTTTGAGTTTTGGCGCTGTTACCAATGTGGTCTTAAATTGGGTTCTTATCCCCCGGATGGGTATCAAAGGAGCTGCAATCGCCACCCTACTTGGCTACGTTGTTTCCTTAGCTTTGGCTTTCGCTATTGTTAAGAAAATGAGGCTTATTTATGGAAGCTGGCGAGTAAACATTATTTTTGGATGTGGTGGATTAAGTCTAATTCTCGCGAATTTGCAGCCAAACATAACGATTGTTATAAGCTTTGTTTTCCTTGTTCTAATTTTAGCAATCTACTTTTCTGAGATCAAAAAACTTATTCCCAGTTTGTGGAAAATGCCGCTTTGTAAAAAGGAATGATCACCAAAAACGAGAAACGAGGGATGAGGAAATGAATGGTTCTTGCTGCCAAATATTGGAGAATGTTCAGTTTGCGCCAAGTGTCAGATTCGGTGATTTTTGTGTAATTGGCATAATGCCTATGCCTGTAAATTCCATAAAAAAGGATCTTGCCTTAATGAAACCGACTGTCAGCATTGGAGACAATAGTGTCATTTGTCCACATGTAACCATATACGCAGGTGTGGAAATTGGAAAACGAGTCTTAATCGGTGACAGTAGCTCAATCTTTTGTAGAGTCTTTATCGATGACGATGTAATAATCAGCAGAAATGTAACGATTAATTCAGATGTAAAAATTGGGAAGAATGTGAGAATCATGGATAATACGCATGTTACAGGCCGATGTATAATTGGCAATAATGTTTTTATTAGCGTGGGGGTCTCTATGGCGAACGACTCTCGATTTGGTCGTAGCGGTTATAGCGAAGACTGTCAAGGTCCCACTATAGAAGAAAATGTTTGTATTGGAGCTGGTGCAGTATTGCTTCCTGGAGTTCATATTGGGAGAAACAGTGTTGTTGCGGCTGGAAGTGTTGTAAAGAAAAATGTTCCGGAAGGTATGATTGTTACGGGTAACCCTGCAAGGATTGTCGGCCCTGTTGAAATGCTTTTCGGTAAATGATTGTTGTTAAAGGGATAGGAGGTTTGCCAGTGGAACTCAATTGTATTGTGTATTATTTGCCGAATAGTGCAATAACGAATGATGACCTTGAAAGAGAGTTTTCTTCGGGTTGGAATAGCAAGAAAATATATCGAAAGACAGGGATTGAAACAAGGCACGTCACGACAACAGAGACCACTTCGCAGCTGGCGGCACAAGCTGCTGAAAAGCTGTTTTCCGAGTCTGGATTCGCAAAGGAAAAGATCGATTTTCTGTTGCTCTGCACCCAAAGCCCCGATTATTTCCTTCCTACGACCGCCTGTATCGTCCAGGACCTGATAGGCCTTCCTACTACTTGCGGCGCGCTTGATTTTAACCTCGGATGTTCCGGCTTTGTGTATGGACTTGCGCTTGCAAAAGGCCTCATAGCGGGAGGGATGGCAAATAACATACTGCTCCTTACTGTGGAGACCTATACTAAACACATACACCCCAAAGACAAGAGCGTCAGGACCATATTTGGAGACGGAGCAGCCGCAACCTTGATTACACACAAGGATGGTGAACCATGCAAAATTGGAGATTTTGTATTTGGGACCGACGGCAAAGGAGCTAAAAACTTGATCGTCCCTGCGGGAGGAATGGCTCTTCCAAGAAGCGAGGAAACGGCAAAGGAAACGGTAGACGAACAGGGAAACATGCGCTCCCTGAACAATCTTTACATGAATGGGCCGGCGATCTTCAACTTCACCCTCGACACCGTTCCAGGCACCGTAAAATCGTTGTTGGAAAAGACAGGCATGGAAATAAAAGACATAGATCTCTATGTCTTCCACCAGGCGAACAAATTTATGCTCGAAAGCCTGAGGGATAAAATTGGCATTCCTGAAGAGAAATTCTATATAAACATGATAGACAAAGGAAACACAGTCAGTGCTACAATTCCAATAGCGCTTAGGGATGCTTACGACGAAGGAAGGATCGAACGCGGGGATAAATTGATGCTCGTGGGATTTGGAGTAGGCTATTCCTGGGCCGGCTGTATAGTCGAGTGGTAGCCTAACGCAAGGAGTGATGTGAAGTTGAATCTTGAAGAGAAACTGTCCTTGATAGCTGAGGCGCTTGACATAGAACCGGGCACTCTCAAGCCAGAAACAAGGCTTGAAGACCTACAAGAGTGGGATTCGTTAGGTATGGTTTCATTGATCGCCATGCTCGACAAACACTTCTCGGTAAGGTTGCAACCGGAAGAAATTAGGGCGCTTGTCACTGTGGAAGACATACTTTCACGTATGAAAGAAGGAAGTGCAGGAGGAAAGTGACAAAAAATCCGATGCTCCTTTTAGGCAAAAACGTAATCGTTACCGGAGCGTCTTCAGGAATAGGACTGGCTACTTCCCGTCTTGTCTGTGAACTTGGCGGCACCGTAGCCATGGTTTCTCGAAGCGAAGAGAGGCTTAGTAACGCTAAAAAAGAACTGCCTGAAGACACATCTAAGATATTTCCCTTCGATCTCCAAAAAACTAAAGAAATACCTGATTTAGTTAACTTTATTAGGGATAAGGTCGGCCCTATAGGGGGTCTTGTACATTCAGCAGGAGATTTCGCAGTCACTCCCCTAAGGGCGTTTGACCCTGAAGAATACCGCCTTCTTTATGACTTGCACGTGACGGCCTTTTTCATGCTCTCCAAGGCAGTTTGCTCAAAGAAGAACGTCGATCCATCAGGCGCTTCTATTGTCGCCGTTTCCTCTGTGGCCGCAATGTCAGGTTCAGAAGGGCTATCTATGTATTCTTCCGTAAAGGGCGCGTTGGTTTCTGCGGTTCGCTCTCTCGCAGTTGAATATGCCGCTAAGGGGGTTCGCTTCAACTGCGTATGTCCTGGATGGGTTAACACGCCCATGCTAAACAGGATAAAAGCACTTTACCCTGACCTTGAGTCTTTTGATTCAGCAATAGCGAAAAAACATCTTCTCGGCCTCGGAGAACCTGAAGATGTGGCAAACAGTGTATGTTTTCTGTTGAGCAATGCCGCACGGTGGATAACAGGAAGCAGCTTTGTTGTCGATGGTGGTTACTGCGCCAGTCAGTAGGATTGATTGAATTCTTGGTCCTGGTAGGAACATTGTGCTACGTGTCTGGGCTAAAAAGGTAAACTGAACTGCTCCGACATTGGGGGAGACTCTCTTTCTTGAGAGGATAGAGTATATGAAGACAAAAACAGATATACACCGGAGGTGCGAGAGCGGGCGGAGGAGTATTCCTCCTGGTGGACAACAATGCAGTGCGATAGTGCATAAGGTTGATTGCGCCGGCGAGATACCACGGAACTAGGTGGGTCACCCAGAGAGATCAGGATGTTTGAATAGGTTCTAACTGAAACATTGTTGGTTGATGAGCTTCGAAATCACTGAAGATAGATGTGGGCTCGATGCCCTTGAACAGGTCCCATATATGCCTGGGATGCGGAGGGTCGGTTCATTATAGTGGTGTGCAATACTTTGATTAGTTATATCAACAGGATAGAGAAAGCTAAAGTCTAATTCTTTGTGGATAGAGTAGGTGACTCCTATGATAATATACTAGCCTTAACCGTTGAAATTTAACTTAGCGAACGAATTTGGAGGTGTCATTTTGAAGCAGTTTGTGACATTGCACCCAACAATCAATCTCGGAGGAGCGGAAACGCTTCTTGCTCGTATTATACGTTTTCTTTCAAGGCAGAACATAAAAGTTATCATGATTACACATGAAAACGATTTTGTGTATTCAGAGTTGTTAACTGCAAGTGAAAAAGGGTTTGTTGATATCTGGTGCCTTCCCAAAACGAGGAAAGGAGTAAAATATCTTTATGATGAGGACATCCTTGATTTGGAACACTTGGGACAAGGGTTAAGGAGTGCGATCAAAGGCACACTTTGTGTTTATGCTCCTTATTTTAACAACTTGCAACTTGCCATGACAATATTCAGAAAATCGGAAGACGTAAGAATTTTAACTTCATTCTTGCACCCAGAAGCTTGGCCAACAAGTTTATTTTTTAGTAGACTATCTCGATATAAGGAATCCATTAGGCCTTTGAAAAAAAACAAACTGTGGCACTATCAAAGGAATTTGTTGAAAATACTTGATAAAAATAATGCCTGTTGGTTTATGAGCGATTCCGTAAAAAGCTATCACGAATATTATTATGATGTCGATTTGCCGAAATCTGCAGTAATTCCTCTGCCTTTCGATACAAAGGACCATAATGCCGTATGGGAAGGTCCTAGTGCACATGGAATTTTTCGCGTAGTTTGGCTCGGTCGATTCGATTATTTCAAAAACCCATCGATTAAGGTTATCTTCGATGCACTGCAGAGTTTGGCCGAAGAAAACAAAAATACAAAGATAAAATTTAACCTTATAGGTTATGGCAATAAAAGATACGAAAAAGACATCCATTCTTACTTGAAATCTGACAAAATAGAAATAAACTATCTAGGCAAAATCCACGTCTCTGAACTTGATGACATTTTAGTAAAACATGATGTTGGAATTGCCATGGGAACCTCTTCGTTGCATATTGGGGCCTTAGGAATACCAGCTATAAATATTGAGGCTGGAGATGAAAAAAGCAAAAAAAAGATAAAAGGAACTTGGCTTTTTCAACAACCTAAAGGGCTTGCTTCAGATGTATATCTCGAAATAACAGGCAAAAGCCAAGTGATAGGAAGGGAAATTGGCTGTCTTTTGAAGCAAGCCATGAACAACAAAGAGTTGCTACCATTGCTTGGAGAAAAGTGCAGGAAATATGTAAGAAATAATTATGATGAAAATAAAATAATGCCAAAATTGATAAATATTTGGGAGAGCTCTTCATTTTCACCAGAAATGTTTCCTATTTATAGAGAACCGATATATTACCGGGTTGCAAGAAGTGTAATTGCTAAAGTATTGGAAAATAATTAAAGAGAGCAAAGCTAAATGCGCATGCCAAACCTCTGAGGGCATGGACACCTTCAAGGCGTAGAGGATAGTATCCCAAAAAGGAGGGTGAATAACATAAGGCTATACTTTTGCTTCTTTGTAACAGCTACGACTAACCTTATAGAGAGGGTGTAGTTAGCGTCGCCATGATTAACATGTATTTTTGGAGAAAATGCAATGCAAAATGGTAAAATAGCCCTATTTCTCCCTTCTTTATGTGGTGGTGGGGTGGAGCGGGTGAGGGTAAACCTTGCGAGGGGTTTTGTTGAGCAAGGTTTTGAGGTAAATTTAGTCCTAGCTAAGGCTGAGGGGTCATACCTGCCACAGCTGTTACCGAAGGTAAGAGTGGTTGACTTGCATGCGCGTCGAGTGCTCGCTGCTCTGCCGGGGTTGGTGCGCTATCTTAGGAATGAACAGCCCAAAGCCATTTTGTCTGCTATGGATCATGCGAATATTATCACTATATGGGCGTGCGGATTATCTGGAGTGCATAGCCGCGCCGTGGTGAGTGTTCACAACACAGGTTATAACATGGTTCATAGTACAGTGGGAGGAGCAGAAGCGTGATTCATAACCGCATAGCATTATTTACTTCATTCTTGGGCGGTGGAGGAGCGGAACGTGTAACAGTTAACCTGGCTGAGGGGTTATTGAATTATGGGATAAATGTAGACTTGGTGGTTACACGCACCGGCTCATGGACTTATGTTGTTCCAAAGGGGGCACGTGTAGTCGATATAGGAGCCCCACGGATTTACGCTTCACTGCCAAGTATCGTCCGCTATCTTAGACGTGAGCGCCCAGTAGCCTTGCTCTCTGCAGGAGCTGCAGTAAATGTTACGGTTTTGCTCGCTTGGCGTATAGCGCGCATTCCTGCTCGGGTTGTGATAGCAGAGCATAACATGTTGTGCGAACAAGTAAGAAACACAAGGGATTGGCGTATGCGGTTGCTCCCAAAATTTGTGTGTTGGTGTTATCCATGGGCAGATACAGTGGTAGCTGTATCCAACGGGGTAGCTGATGGTCTGTTGAAACTTGTTCCATTTGTGAAAAGCAAGCTACGTGTCATCTATAATCCAGTAATTACACCTGAGATTCTTGCCAAGGCAGAAGAGCCTCTAAACCACCCGTGGTTTGCTCCTGGTGAACCACCGGTAATCCTTGGGGTAGGGCGGCTTACGGCCCAGAAAGATTTTCCTACCCTTATCCGCGCCTTCGATTTGGTGCGGAAGGAGCTTCCAGCACGATTACTTATCCTTGGCGAGGGGAGCGATCGCCCACAGTTAGAAGCGCTGGTGCGTGAGCTTTGTTTGGATAAGGATGTTGCCATGCCAGGGTTTGTGGATAATCCTTACTCCTATATGAGGTGGGCAAGTGTATTTGCCCTATCTTCAAGATGGGAGGGTTTACCAACTGTCTTGGTTGAAGCGATGGCTTGTGGTTGTCCTGTAGTTAGTACAGACTGTCCTAGCGGCCCGGCAGAAATATTAGAGGATGGTAAATGGGGTAGGTTAGTAGAGATTGGAGATTATGAAGGATTAGGAAAAGCTATTTTATCTACGATTAGTAATCCAAGAAAGAATGTTAGGGAGAGGGCTGCCTTTTTTAGTTTGGAGAGGTCTGTTAATGAATACCTAAGAATTCTCTTTCCTCAGAGCGTGACAGGACAATGATCGATGTATCGGGTCCCGAGTTAAGGGTCTCTATATTCTGGTTATGGACATGGATATTCTTGATTTTATACATTTCGATTGTGCAATTCTGGAGTTTATCCCCAATCGGCTATTTTGGAGTAGGACTCTTCATGATTTTCGTCTGTGCTGTCCTTTTTCTCGCAATCTGTCCGGCTCCAGTAGGTGTGCTGGCACGAATTATAGGGGTAATTGGCTGGATTGGTGTAGTGAGTTTAATGATAGCTATATTACCTGAGCCACCACAAGTTGATGGGCGTCAATACTTTGCTAATTACACGGCATTTTCCGCGTCGGAATTAGTGAACATCCTTATCAATCAGTTTGATCCAAGTCATAGCTTTGTTTACTCACTCGCAGTATTGCCACTTGTTCTTAAACCATTGCTAGGCGCGTTTGTCTCTCTTGGGCCGTGGAGTATTATTTTGCCTTACGGCATCATATGGATGTTATCCTCCTTTGCTTGGGTCAAAGCGGTCAGCATGAAAAGAGAGTCCCCCTTCTTTGCTGATCCCCTTTTTACCTCACTCCTATTCGTGTTACTGATGACCTTGCCGAGTGTGGCATACTGGTCTATGAGTTTTATGAAGGAGATCCCGCTTGTTGCCTTTTCTGTTTTTTCAGCAATACAATTCTCCAGGAGCAAATGTATTTCAGGCATTATCTTCCTACTGATTGCCACTTTACTGAGGCCGTATGCCCCAGGGATAGTTATTGGCTTGTTTTTATTTCTTCAATCCTCCAACAAATTGCGATGTGTTGGGTTTTTCGGAGCTATCGCCACATTGTTGATTTATTCAAAAGGCACGTTACTAACAATCGCTAAAGTTTTTTTAACACTTGTGTATATGTTCTTAAGTCCAAATCCGTTGAATGCTAGTAACTGGCTGTTGGTAACAGTAAGTATCCGGGGCACAAGCATGCCTACTCTATTCATGAACATAGAGGGGATATTTTTAGGGCTGCTTTTCGTGATTGGTTTAGTAATCTTACTTCTGGGCAGGAGAAGAAATTGTCTATTTACGGTGGGCTTATCTCTTTTGTTCGGCAGTGTCATCCTTATCCTTGTTGATTGTTATTACATACTAACGATCTTTTCGTCGTATAGTTTATTTACTTTTGGAGCCCCCCTGGTTCGCTTGAAGTTTAGCTTCTGGCCTTTGATCGCGACTTGGAGTGCTCTGACTATTACTGCTATTGTTCGCAAGGTTATGAGCCTGTTTCACAACTCACCCCACCAGGGTCATGAAATGCAGTAAAATAAAGAGTATCAGGCATTAAGTTCAAGCATAGAGTACAGAGGCGTGAACCGCCCCGGGATTGACGGAGAGTAAAATTCTTCAAGAGAAGGAAGTCATGAAAACGCAAATCAGGTACTCACA
>NZ_JADEVE010000037.1 GCF_016125955.1 Acetomicrobium sp. S15 = DSM 107314
GCTCCGGCTCCTTCCAATAAAAGCTTACCATACAGTAGTCCTATTCTAATAGCACGCTTAATTGCAGCCTCGCCGACCAACACAACGTCGTCCACCCAACGACTGATCATATCAAGCACCTCCCTGAGATAGACATTAAACATATCTAAAGTCCCCATTACCAAAGGTTTTGTGGGGTTTTCCTTAGCACGTACGTCAAAAATGAATGTTTCCACGCTATTTGAAATAGAGCCTCTAAAGATGGCCCTTGTCCGACATTTACTTTAAGCTCCAAAGGACATAATGTCAAGAAGTTTGTGTATAGCTCACCGTGCACAGCTCT
>NZ_JADEVE010000038.1 GCF_016125955.1 Acetomicrobium sp. S15 = DSM 107314
GCGTCTCCCCTCGCCCCTCGCCAATACCCATTATTGCAGCACCAGCATTGCTCATAACCGCTTTGACATCAGCAAAATCTACATTGACCAGCCCCGGACGCAAGATGAGATCTGTGACAAGAAAAAATTATGGTTTATAGCGGAACGACCACGGGATGGCCTTTGATGCGCTCGATGGCGACGTTGACCACATAGACAGCTTCTACCATGGCTGGTGTAACGTTTGCACAACTCGATGCGGAATAGATCACGCCGTTTTTCATAAAAAGTGCCTTGTCGGCAAAACGCAGGGCCGAACCGAGGTCGTG
>NZ_JADEVE010000039.1 GCF_016125955.1 Acetomicrobium sp. S15 = DSM 107314
GAGTTCATTGTCATACGCATATGCTTTTAAATTTTATCACGGATGCAGTGACAATGCGCCCAGAGAAGGCCACTTCCCTTGCGCTTCCTTTTGCAAGCTATAGTCTATATTGTATAAAATATTAAAAGGGGGTAAGATACCATGTCGAGTGAAATGTGCTGCCTGGGAGAGAAAGGCGTAGCCGAGATCAACACCTATCTATCCAGCAAAAAGAACAGCGTCGTCCAAAGCCTCGTCAACGTGATCGGCGACAAGGAGGGAAAGCCGGCGACCTACGTGGCCGGAAGCATAGAAGAGGCCTGGGCCAAAGGCATAGAGGAAGCCGAAGCGCTCCAGGGGCTTTACATAGACGA
>NZ_JADEVE010000040.1 GCF_016125955.1 Acetomicrobium sp. S15 = DSM 107314
CCGACAAAAGCGACGTCGTCGAGGTTAGGGTAAAAGAATGGGATGGCGATGACCAGGTGATCCTGTGGGAAGACGGTGGTGAAAGGTAATGCCGTGGAAACGCAAGCACCTCATCGATGTGGACGACTGGGAGAGGGAAGCGGAATTTCAAGTCTACGACAGTACTCCAGCTCTCCTCCAAGAGCTCGAGAATGCGCATAAATATCCTCTCGGCCACCATGCGCTCTATGTCGGTGAGGCTCCTCGGCTTGGAGAGCGATTCTCCTTTCTTTTCCATTGCAGAGGCCATCTGAACGCCGAGCGTCACAAACGCTACAAGCAACATCACTGCCACCATACGCTTTTTCATTTGAAACACCTCCATTTAAAACTTTCTAAAGGCACATAGACGTGCTAT
>NZ_JADEVE010000041.1 GCF_016125955.1 Acetomicrobium sp. S15 = DSM 107314
TCGAGCTTTTGAAGGAGCGCCTCTTTTATACCGCATAGGGTTTTCATGTGCCCCTTCCAAGTTTCCAAGCCATCGTCCAACAGACTTGCGGCTTTTTCGAGAGCGCTCCCCTCTTGGGGCAGATCGGTCCCGGATGTGGTAGCCAAAGAAAGCACTCTCACTCGGCGCACCCTAACGGCAATTGCGTCTCCCACTTCTGCCCCATCTACCGCAATGGGCTTGGTGACCTCGTGCCCGTCTATGAGGATGCGCCCCTTTTGGACATCGTAGAAGCGGAGGATCAGGTCCGCTATAGTCGACTTCCCCGCCCCGGTGGGACCAACTATGGCGACCTTCTCTCCCGGCTCGACGG